>MVQR01000048.1 GCA_002067815.1 Syntrophus sp. PtaB.Bin001
CGATATAGCCTGATTCTGGAGCGCAGTACAATCGTCATAGCCGACGATTCAATCGACATCACCGATAAAATCATCAGGATATACGATGCTCGGAAGAAATAGCGGGTTTAAAACTAAAAAATTGGGTTATAAATTCACCCCTTGCTTTAAGAAGTTATTTCTAATTATCGCCTTTGCCGAATTTTCAAATTCTACATTGCTAACCAGTTAACGCCATTATCCGAATAGCGTCATACCTGGCAATCAAGATGCGTATGACCTTCGGACAATCGCACCAGCAAGTTCCATCTTCCTTCCTATCGATGAACACCGGTCGGAAATTCCGTCAATAAATTAATCAAAGATTTGATTAATTTATTGAATGCCAATGTAAAAAACCAATTTTATCAGCTGGATCAAAATCACATAAAATATTGATATCCTTGTTGCAGCTAAAACAATCAAGCCTTTCGCTGTAAATTGAGGCATGGATTGTTGATAAAAAAGCTTGACGAACAAACATAAATGCGGCTAGAAACCCATATATTAAATTACAAATTAAATTAAAAATGTAATTAAGTTAAAGAAAGACAAATAACCATTGCAGCAACACCAACACCTGTTAAATGAGTTGCGGATTACGGTAACATTTCAATGAAAAATACCTGATTTTAGGAGGAAAAAATATGGGTCTCAAAACAAAAGAGGAATACATTGAATCAATTCGAGCTCTTAAACCGACAGTTTATATGTTCGGAGAAAAACTTACAACCAGCCCCGTTGACAATCCCCGTCTCCGCGCAGGCATCGAAGCAACTGGAGCCACCTATGAGTTGGCCAGTATGCCCGAGAACAAGGACCTTTTCGTTACGATGAGTCCCCTGATCAACGAGCCGGTAAACCGTTTCACTCTGCCGCCTGCCAGCATTCCGGACCTCGTCGCTCGGGTTAAAATAAACAGAAAGGTAGCCAATTATGTGGGAACCTGCCATCAGCGATGCACCGGCCTGGATTGTCTTTCCACCCTGGCCATCGTCACCTATGACATCGACAAGAAATACGGCACCCACTACAACGAAAACTTCACGGAATTTCTGAAGTACATGCAGAAGAATGACTTGACGGGTAACGCCGGAGTCACCGACGTAAAAGGTGACCGATCACTGGCGCCTCACGAGCAAGTGGACAAAGACATGTTTCTCCGCGTCGTGGAAAAGCGTGAGGACGGTATTGTAGTCCGCGGTGCCAAGTCCCACCAGACTGGCTCTCTCTCCTGCCACGAAGTCATCGTGCTGCCCACCCGGGCTATGAGCAAGAATGACGGGGATTACGCCGTCGCCTTCGCGATTCCTTCCGACACCCCGGGGCTCATCCATGTGGTCGGCCGTTCCAGTCTAGACATGAGGGAAATTCAAGGCTTTGACTGCGGGAACGTCTTTTACTCAAAGTACTGCCCCACCCTCATTTTCAATGATGTTTTCGTCCCCTGGAACCGGGTCTTTATGTGCGGAGAAACGGAATTCGCAGTTGATATGGTGGTCAAGTTCTCCTCTTTTCACCGCCAGAGCCACGGTGGCTGCAAATCCGGCAAGATTGACTGCATGACCGGCGCAGCCCTTACCATGATGGATTACAACGGCACTGCCAAGATGAGCCATTTGCGGCAGAAAGTCATCGACATGATCCACCGGGCGGAAACACTTTACGGTTGCTGCCTGGCATCGTCTTATGAAGGAAAGCAACAGCCTTCCGGCAATTACTTCATCGACACGGTTCTTGCCAATGCCTCAAAAATTCATGAAGGCAAGGAAATGGCCGAGGCTACAAGACTCATGATCGATGCCGCCGGCGGCTATGTGGCTGACCTGCCCTCCGACAGGGATTTCGACAATCCCGAAATCGGCGGCCTCCTGAAGAAATATCTCAAAGGCGTGGACAGCGTCCCCGTGGAAAATCGTGTTAAGATGTTCCGGTTGATCGAAAAGATGGCCATGGAAAGCGCCGATACCATCTCCGACATCCATGGTGGCGGATCTGCCGAAGCGCATCGGGTAACCATCTTGCGGGAAACCGATGTGAACGCCAAGAAAAAGGCGGCCAAACGGCTGGCAGGAATCGTAGAGTAATTTTTGTTCTTCCACGAAAGGTAAGGAGGGCCGGCTTGTTGCGAATCGTGCAATGACTGCCGGCCTTCCGATTTTTAACTTCTTCAATCTGCAGTTTACCTTTGCAAAGTATTTACTTTCCTGCTATCAACTCTGCCGGCCGAATAAGTTGCATAGTTTCGGACAGCATAATCTAAATAAGGCAAAATTCTTAAGGAAATTACCGAATTGACATGAACAATTTCTACGATGTGATCGTTATCGGTGCAGGGGTGGTGGGAAATGCCATTGCCCGGGAACTTTCCCGATTCGACATCAAGACGGCCGTTCTTGAAAGAGAATTGGATGTGGGCGGAGGGACCAGTTCCCGCAACAGCGGCGTTGTCCACTCCGGCATTCATTACAAGCCCGGAACGCTTCGGGCGAAGCTCAACGTCCAGGGCAACGCCATGATGGGGAACCTCTGCAATGAGCTGAAAGTCAAGATTCAGTACATCGGCAAACTCACGGTGGCTCAAGATGAAACGGATGTAGAGACCCTGCATTCCCTGAAAGCCCAGGGGGATGCCAACGGCGTTCCCGGTCTGGCCATTTTAAACCGTCAGCAGATGGAAAAGTTGCAGCCCGGCATCGGCGGGATCATGGCGCTTCATTCCCCCAGCACGGGCATTATCTGCCCTTACGGCCTAACCATCGCCCTGGCGGAAAACGCCTATGCCAACGGCGTGCATTTCTATCTCGGCCATGAGGTAACGGCCATCGGCAAAACGGTGAAGGGATTTGAAATCACCTCCAGCCAAGGAGAACGCTTCGAAAGCAAGGTCTTGATCAACTCGGCCGGTCTTTATTCGGATGCGATCTGCAGGATGCTGGGAATAAACAATTATACAATCTATCCCTGCCGCGGGGAATATCTCATCCTGGACAAGCGCCTCTCCGGAACCCTGGAGCTCCTTGTCTATCCGGCTCCCCACAAGGGTGGCGCGGGGCTCGGTATCCACCTTACCAACACGGTGGACGGCAATATCCTCATAGGCCCCAGCAACGAGTATGTGGACGAAGCCGACGATTATGCCTGCACGGCGGAGATACTCTCTCTTCTGAAGAAAGAAGGCCACTGCCTCCTGCCCGGCATATCGGCGGCCGATTTCATCCGCAATTTCTCCGGGCTGAGAGCCAAGCAGGCCCCGCCCAGTGAAGGGGGCTTCCGGGATTTTGTCATCGAGAGTCGCAAGGACATCCCCGGCTTTATAAATCTGGTGGGAATTGAAAGCCCCGGCCTGACCTCCTCACCGGCGATCGCGCTCATGGTCCGCGATATGGTTGAAGAACTGCTTCCTCTTTCGCCCAAGGATTCCTTTATTTCCGAAAGAGAAGGCCGCGCAGGATTCTTTTTTGAGCTTTCTCCGGAAGAAAAGGCGGACCTGGTGGCGGAAAACCCCGACTACGGGGAAATCGTCTGCCGCTGCGAACAGATCACACGGAAAGAGGTTCTGGACGCCATTCAGAATCCACTGGGAGTCAAAACGATCAACGGGATCAAATACCGTTCCCGGGCTATGATGGGTCGGTGCCAGGGCGGTTTCTGCCTGCCCCGGATCGTTCAGATTCTGGAGAAGGAATTTGGCTACAAACCAGAAGATTATTTATTACAGCACGCTCATTCTCCACTTTTTGCCGGTCGCGTGCGATAGGAACGAATAAGATGAAAACGATAAAACGCGATCTTGTCATTATAGGAGGAGGACCGGCAGGCTTGTCGGCCGCGGTATCTGCCCGGCAGAACGGCTGTGACGATGTCCTTATCATTGAACGGGACCGAATTCTCGGAGGAATCCTGAACCAGTGCATTCATGACGGATTCGGCCTGCACCGCTTCGGCGAAGCCCTGACAGGGCCGGAATACGCCCAGCGCTACATCGACGAATACGAGAAGATGAAGGGCGATGTCATGCTGGGAACCATCGTTCTCAACATGGATGCAAACCGCAACCTCCTGGTCAGCTCCCGTAAGGGCTTTACTAAGATCGAAGCCCGCGCGATCATCCTGGCCATGGGTTGCCGGGAACGGACGGCAGGGGCCATCTCGCTTCCCGGGACGCGGCCTGCCGGGGTCTATACGGCCGGGGCAGCTCAGAACTTCATCAACTTGCAGAATATCATGGTCGGGAAGCGGGTGGTCATCATGGGTTCGGGAGACATCGGTCTGATCATGGCCCGCCGGATGACCCTTGAGGGAGCAAAGGTGGAAGGGGTATTTGAACTTCTTCCCTATTCCAGCGGCTTGCCCCGCAACATACAGCAGTGTCTTATGGATTATGATATTCCGCTTCACCTCAGCACATCCGTCGTCAAAATCCACGGGAAGGAACGCCTCACCGGCGTGACCGTGGCCTGCATGGATGAGAAATTCCAACCGATTCCGGGAACGGAACGTGATGTCCCCTGCGATACCCTGCTACTGTCCGTCGGCCTCATCCCGGAAAACGAGCTTTCCCGGGGAGCTCAAGTCGCCATCGAACCGCGGACCAACGGCGCTTCGGTGGATGATACCCTGATGACCAGCATTCCGGGGGTTTTCTCCTGCGGAAACGTTCTCCATGTCCACGATCTGGCCGATTCCGTTTCCGAGGAATCTGCGCTTGCCGGGCAGTTCGCCGTCTCGTATCTAGGCGGGAATATCACCCCGCCTGTAAAAAAGGTCCCGATTCAACCCGGCGACGGCGTCCGCTATGTCCTGCCGCAAGCGGTGAGCGGCCAGAGGGACTTTACCCTTTCGCTCCGTGTCGCATCCCCTTCCCGGAATCGAATCGTTACGGTCAAGGATGGGGAGAAAGAGGTGGCGCGCAAAAAGATCGTGCGGCTCCATCCGGCGGAAATGATTCATCTTAAAGTCAAGGCGGAAAAGATTCCGGAATCCGGTAAACTGGAGGTTTCAGTGGCATGATAAAGAAAGAGCTTACCTGTGTGATCTGCCCCAACGGCTGCCCGTTGGAGATTACGTTAGAGGAAGGGACGCCGCCCCGTATCAAGGAAGTAACGGGCCATACCTGCAAAAAAGGCCCGGAATGGGTGGAACAGGAACTCATCAACCCGGTGCGGACCATCGCCAGCAGCATCCTGGTGGATGGGGGGGATTTCCCCCTGGTCAGCGTGCGAACTGATTCCGCCATCCCCTTGGCAAGCATCCCCGAAGTGATGAAAGCCATCAAAGCAACGCGGGTGAAGGCGCCGGTGAAAATCGGCGATGTCCTTATTCAGAAACCGGCGAATACTTCCTGCAATATCATTGCAACCCGCAATGTCCACGCTGGATCATAAAAACAAAGCATTCCTCAAAAGGCGGAAGTCACCAATCCTTCCGCCTTTTTTCTGTAACTCCGATTCCAGATCAAAGTTGCAATCCCCTAATCAAGGGTGAACTGCTTTTTCCCCGTCGCATAATCGAACCCCATCACGCCCACGCCTTCCAGCATCAGCACCACGAGGTTACCAGACCGGAGCACCTTGATCTTATTTGAAGAACCGTCAAAGCCGGAATGATAGCCTCTATCTTCATCAATTTTCATTTCCTCAAACATTTCGTTTTGGGGCACTTTCCATTTTATTTTTCCCTCTCGATCGACACAGGTCAGAATCCGGTCCGCTTTTCTGTCGACCTGGTTTACGGAGATGATAATAACGCCATCGCGATCCTGCTGGTAGATGCTCCCCCGGAGGAAAATGGAATTGTTAAGCCTCTTTACTCCAAGCCCCTCGTAATGGCGGGAAAGATGTCTCATGCTTTCTTCACAGTTGGCTTCCAGACGCGACTTGTTCCAGAGGATATCGCAGCGTTTCCCCCAGACCGAATACAGCAGCTTCCGCGTGTCCTGGCCGTTCTCCTCGCAGAGGATAAACATCTGCGCATCGCTTGAATCTTTGCGCTTTTCCTCGAGATACTTGGGAAAGGAAGGATAAAATTTCTTTTCCTGAAGCGAGTAGGTCAAATCCTTTTTTCCGTCTTTCGTATCCAACAAGAGTGTGTCTTTTTCTTTGTCGTAACGGACTTTGACGATTCCGGCGGCAAGCTCCGGATGGCGGGAAGTGAAACTTGCGGTATCGCCGACCAAGGTTCCCGTATTAACGTCATAATTGAGGATCTTCGGGACATTTTTGTGATAAGCGTCCGAGACTTGGCAGATCGTATCCCCGTCACAGAAGAGATTGGCGTTCATGATCACGTCGTCATAAGGAATTTTGATTTTTCGGACGATTTTTCCGCCGACTGGATCGTACTCATACAGCCAGGCCTTGCAGGAGACGCACTTGCGTCCAACCGAGTAGTGACCGGGTGTTTTAGTTGAAGAGATATAGCTCAATGAGCCGTCGGTGAGAATCCACAATCGGTTCGCGCCGTTCTTTTGTTTCACGACGGCGCAATCGATCACATCGCCCTTGATTCCATCCGCCGTCAACAGGGGATAGAGGAAAAAGCCACCAAAGATAACTAGAAGCAGTGTCGCAAGGCCGGCATAGGCACCGTACCTTTTCGGAGGTGAAACCGATTTACCCATGGAATTCATGATCTTAAGCTCCTCGAAAATAGAATTTTTTCAGCAGGCGGCCTGTTCGACAATAGCGTCGGCCAACCAGGTCTGTATTGTCTGGGCTTCACTTATCCGTGCCTTGAGCGCATCGCAGGATGTTTTTATTGCACGGGATCTCAAGACATTTCTTCAAATTCCGGCTGGTATTTATCAGCGAAGCAAATAGTACATTTTACCTCAGACATTGCAACAGAAAAGGTTAACACTGTCAAAGTGCTCATTTTCTCAATTTTCAGAACTTTGGCTGGTTGGCAATGTTAATTCGGAGGGACATCTGGGGGGAATTATTTACATGGCTCGACCCCAACGGCTGTTACCCCGCCTGATAAATGTTGAAGGAAGGTCGTACCACCGAGAAAATCGCAATCGGGGATGAAACGAGTCATGACATAGTCCTTTGAACTTTCGAAGAACAACCATTATTGCATTGACATGCCCACCAGTTGTATTTATTCTTTCATAAAAAACAGGGCTTTATCACTTCTTGGCAAGGCCGGGCGGAATCGGCCATTCACATCCTTGCGGACGATCTGGTCAAATGAATCTTACGGAAATACTTAAAAAATACGGTGATCAAGTAGCCAGACAGTGGGCTCAACGCCTTCATGAAGAGGTCAGCAACGGTTACTCCAATCGTCCTCTTGATGAGCTTTTGGCCACAACATCTCAGGCCGGCGAGGCGAACTTTGCTGCGATCGTGCACGGGGACTACTCGAAAGTGGATGCATTTATCGTCAAGGTATGCAAGCTTCGGCTGGAAGGCGGCTTTTCGCTCTCGGAAGTCCAACAGGCTTTTGAAATGTACCGCACGATTCTGATTCCGATCCTCGTAAAGGAATTGAAAGGCGATGATCTGCTTGTCGCTTTGCAAAGCCTCAATGCCTGTCTGAGCCGCACAATCTTTGCCTTCAGTGATTACTTCCTCAATATGGCTAATGCCAAATTGATTGAGAAGCAAAAGAAGCTGGATGAAGATCTCAAGGCAGCGGCCGGGATTCAGCAGTGCCTGCTGCCGCAGAAACAGGATAAACGGCCGAAAGTAGAAAATCTGGAAATCGAGTGGAAATTCACGCCTTCCGAAACGATCGGGGGCGACATCTTCAACGTGATACACCTCGATGAGGATCACCTCGGGTTTTATATGATCGATGTCAGCGGGCACGGGGTGCCCCCGGCCCTGGTGACCTTTTCCATTTCCCAGACTCTTCAACCGCAAATGGGCTATACCGTTAGGAAAAAGCCCGGGTTCTCTCCGGATTATGAAATTGTGCCACCGGGGGAGGTTCTGCAGGCTCTGGATTCGGAATATCCATGGGAACGCTTTGAGAAGTTTCTGACGGTTATCTATCTCATCGTCGATACCCGTCACGGCCGGCTGATCTATAGTAACGCCGCCCATCCCCCGCCCATTCTCCTCCATGCCGATGGGACCTTTGAGATGCTGGAAAAAGGGGGGACCATCATTGGCCTGGGCGGGATACTGCCTTTTGAAGAGGAAGAAAAGGCTGTTTCGGCCGGAGACAAGATACTTCTCTATACAGACGGAGTCTTTGAATTTTCAAACAGTAAGGGGGAATTATTCGGAGAAAAGCGGTTTCATGACCTGGTAAAAAGCCTTCATGGGCTGCCCATCGGTACTCTCCTGGATGAGATTGTCCACTCAATTGAGAGTTTTGCCCAAGGAGAGAAACTTCAGGATGATGTCAGTCTTCTTGGAATTGAATTTAAGGAACGGAACATAATTCCCAAATAAAAAGAGAGGTTTGGAAACCTAACCTCTCTTTTTATTTCTCATCTTTTTAATCCTTTTATTTAACCAGCTTTTCCCCCCCCACGGTCGCCACTTTAGCCTTCACAACGCCGGGAGGTTCATGGGGGAAGATAACCATAAACGGGATTTGGCCTTTAGGCTCGATGCGGATATTCTGGGCATCACTGCCCATCGGAAGATCAAGTTCCTTCTGTAAAGCTTCCTCCGGCAAAGTCGCCAGTTCATCATCGCTAAGCAGGTTCCCGCCGTATGCCAACCTCTCGGTAATAATCACTCCGTTGCTGTCATAGAGTTCGCCCTTGATCTGCAGGCGGGTGACGGGATATGTTGATGAATTAACAGCCACACCATCTATGACCCGCAGTTTTCCCGCTACCAGATTGTTGACGAAACGCTGCCGCACTTCCTGGAGTTTAATCTGGCTCAATTTAAATTCCTGGGATTTCTTCTCGGTTCCAAGCAAATCCCCAATAAAGGGAACAGACGATGACAGGCTCTGGATGGCCCTTTCACCAATTCCCTGGAAAAACCACAAATATACACCGCCGAAGACGAGGTTGATTAAAACAATTAAGGCTATGATCCGGAAAGAAGTCCAGAATCCGCCCTTAGCCGGTTCATGCAAAACATCTTTGCCCTCCGGTTCCTCATGTCCCGTAGCAAACGGTTTTATTATCTCGACCTCACCTGTTTCCGATTCGTCATCTTTTCGAATATCATCGCCGACGTCTGCGAAAGCCGGAGATTCATGATGTTCGTCAATTGCTTTCTTGGCCTCTTCAACCTTAGCCAGGATGGAGTTGATTTCTTCCTTGCTGGCGCTAAGTTGGACTGTTTTATCGAAATCAGGGAACTCTGAATCGGGTGTCGAAACAGTTTCAATCACATCGGCCATGACCGGAGCCGCTTCCTCCAGTTCAGCTGCTGCGAGTTCGGACTTTACAGGTTCAGGTTCTGCAAGCTCTGGTTTGACGGATTCGTGTTCTGCAAACTCGGCCCCCACGAATTCAGGCGTCATCTGCTCGGCCTCAGTTTGTACCGATTTAACGGGTTCAGGTTCTGCAGGTTCCGGTTTCACGGGATTTTCCTGAAAAAACACCTCCTGACAACGGCTGCAGCGGACCCAAACACCGTCGCCCTCCATCAGGGACTCATCAAATCTGAACTTTGTAGAACATTTTATACATTGAATAATCATGATTTCTCCCTTCAAAGGATCATGGAGTTGACCCTACGTCGTAAGATATTCACCAATTAATGAACAGCCCTGACTATTTGATTTTTTCCAACAAACATTCTTTTAATGAAAGCTTACGATATCGAATATCATTTGATTTTTTCAGCAGGTTTCAATCTGCTGACCGTAAATCAGCATAACCCATGCAAAAATCTCCCCAACAGCAACCTTATCAGAAATCATTCAACGATATAAACATCGGGCAGGAAACGGCCCTTCTCATCAAAATCAAGGCCATAGCCGATTACGAAGGCATCGTCTACAGTAAATCCGGCATAGTCCGCCTCGAAAGGAACCTTCCGCCGACTTTTCTTGTCCAGGAAAGCGCAGACCTTCAACGAACGGGGATTCCGCTCCCGAAACCAGTCGGTAAGAAATTTCAGAGTCAAACCCGTATCCACAATATCCTCTACGATAAGGATATCCCTTCCTCTGATGGAGGTTTCGATATCCTTCGTCATAATCACCTTCCCGGAACTCGCCGCCCCGGAACCGTAACTGGCCAACCGGGCGAAATCCACACGGCAGGGGATGGTCAGGGCTCGAATCAGATCGGCCATGAAAATAAAAGCCCCCTTGAGGACACCGACAATGATGAGATCGCTTTCTCTATAATCCCGGGATATCTGCTCGCCCAGTTCATGGACCCGCTTTTCAATTACATCCTTGGGAATAAGGATCTTTTTTTTCATGGTTTCCACGGCAGGATTCCTCAAAATAATTGGGTTTTAGAAAAAGAAAACTATTCAATCAGCTTTGGTCTGTCAACAAAAAAGCCTTTCAACGTCAAGGATTGGCAGAATAGCACTGAACAAAAGCATCCACATGTCCCTGGATAATCCGTTCGGCGGCATCAAGCTCCTGCCTGCTGTCGAAGCGGGAAGAAAGGCTCAGAAATATCTGATCGAATCGCGATTTTTCACATCCTAAGCCTTCGTAATCAATGGAATCGATCATATACCGGGCTCCGTCAAAAAAGTATTTCCCCAGGCGGTTCATCGCAGGATCCCTATATGGCCAGTTCACCTTCAATTCAAAGAATTTCAAGACCAATTCCCTTAGAGGTCCTTCTTTAATCTTTTCCGGTTTCGGCGTCTCATGAATACGCTCACTGATCAGACGGAAGTAGGACTTGACAAAATCAATATCAGTCAGGCAAAGACCATAGAGGTACCAGTCTTCAATAACTGAAATCAACACCCTTTTTTCTTCGGTTGCCAGATAAGTATAGCTGGGACAGAAATGGCCGTCGCAAAGCTCCCGGCCGTAGAAAGAAACGTCCCTGAGATCGGCGCCGTTGTTCTGAAGAGGGTGAAGAAGGCAACCTACTCGCTTTTCGTCGGGATCAAGGAATCCAAGGTATTCACAACAATAGATGACCTCATAGCGTCGCGCCTGATCTTCCGAGCCTCGAACAAGATTTGAGTAATGCTCCAAATCATCATGTCTCTTCACAATCTCCTGAAAGAGCGCCGTCCTCCATCGCAACCGGCGGACGAGTGATTCCCGCTCACTTTCGGCATAATTGTAGAGTCCGCAGCAAGCGCCGCAGGATTTACAGGAATCAGGCTGGCATAAATGGATGAAGGAA
>MVQR01000049.1 GCA_002067815.1 Syntrophus sp. PtaB.Bin001
TCCGATCCGAAGATCGGAATTATCTCTCACGCCCGTGACTTTGACTTCCGGTTTATCGTGAACGACTCGGCGGACAGGGGAAAGGTCAATATCCTTTGCGGGAACCTTCGGAGAGAGACCAGGCTTTTTCTTTTTACCTGTACCTCGATAAGCGTCTTTCTGTTGATCCTGACGACGGTCGCAAAAAGCTTCGGGACGGGGTATGTCGGCCTGGTGATAGCCCTGGTAAGGTTCCGGCGCGTGTGGAATCAAATGGAGTCGCTCTCCGACGAATACAGGTTGTTGTTCGAGGCGGGCGAATGATCCGGAAAGGAGATAATAATGAGTTTATCTTTATTTGCCGATGATGTGCTATTTCTGCAGAGGCTCCTGCGTGCGGAAGGTTTATATCTTGATGACCTTGACGGGGATTGGGGGCCGAACACAGAGAAGGCGGTCATGGAATTTGAAGAACGTTCCAATCAAATCATCAACGAAACCGGGAAATTTGATTCACGTTCCGAGAGGAATATTCAGACCCTGTCGCTGAAGGCCCAGCGCGAGGCCCGGCTGTTTCTCGGCCGTCTCACAGAAGCCGGCATTAATGCGCGTATCATCTCCGGTACACGGACTTATGCGGAACAGAACAAACTTTTCCGCCAGGGTCGCTTCGGTAATCCGGGAAATATAGTTACGAATGCCCGCGGTGGATTCAGCAACCATAATTTCTGCATTGCCTGGGACATCGGGATATTCACCGAACAAGGCGGCTATCTCAGTGACGGTCCGCAGTACGATAAGGCGGCCAGGATCGGGATTTCGGAACGGATAGAATGGGGAGGCAACTGGAAAAAGATAGTCGACAAACCTCATTACCAGGTCAAGCTGAATATTGCGATCAGCGAACTGAGAAACCTGTTTGAAAACGGCAGGCCCATAGCGGGCTTTAAAGACGAATCTTAAAGAAATCGTTTTTGAATGGACACTCTTCTCGGAATAGCGATAGGCATAGGTCTGAGTGCCGCCTGCGGTTTTCGGGTTTTCGTACCTTTGCTCATCATGAATCTTGCCGCCCTGAGTGGGCATATTTCCTTGTCTCCCGGCTTTGCCTGGATCGGGAGCTACTACGCCACGGCGGCCTTTGCCACGGCGACAATTCTCGAAGTGCTGTGTTACTACATTCCCTGGGTCGATCATTTGATGGACATGGTTGCAACACCTGCAGCCGTCATTGCCGGGACGATTGCGACGGCTTCTGTGGCTTACGATCTATCTCCTTTTCTCCGGGTGATGCTGGCGCTGATTGCCGGTGGAGGGATAGCAGGACTGGTTCAGGGGGCGACGGTTGCGCTCCGGGCAAAATCGGCGCTTATAACGGCGGGGGCCGGTAATCCTCTGATTGCCACCCTGGAACTGGTCGGAGCCATAGTCACGGCGTTGCTCGCCGTCCTGATTCCTGTTGTCTGCCTGACGCTCATCGGATTATTTTGCTTTTTTATCTTCAGGAAAGTGGGAAGGCTGGTATTCGGGAGAACGAAGTCATTTTCGAGGTGATAGGAGTTACGATTTGAGCAGTTCTATCTTCAGGCGGATTTTTTCTGCTTTGTCCGGCTCATGAGACTTCAGGTAAAAGGATTTCAGCCGATCAAGATAAACCAGCAGGGGCTTGCGCCAACCGTTGGCGGATGCAAGATCGACGGCGTTTGTAAGAATGTCTTCATTCTCAACTTGATGCCGGACGGCAAGGCCGATCGCTATCAGCCGGGACAGGTCGTCTTTAATGCCGTTTATTTCCTCAAGAACATCTCCTTTATCGCGCTTCTCGAGAGCTGCTGCCAGCCCCTGATAGGGAGCCGGGAGTCTGTTTATTTTTAGCTGAGCGAATTTCCCTTCCAATAAGAGATAATATTGGTGCGAATCCTCGTCGGGGGCGGCTTTTGCCGTTTCGAGGTATTCCCTGTTATCCGGTGTTTCTAGCACGGAAACCTGCAGGGCGGATCGTGTGAGGTAAACGGTCATCAGGAGGGACAGATTGCCGCTCCTCTTGAGTTCGTCGGTCGCCTTCTGAAAATGGATTGCCGCCAGTTGATCTTTTCCGTCCAGGAATAGTTTCTTGTATTCCTCTAGGTGATAGAAGCTTGCGGTCTTCCATTCAGGCGCCGTTTTCGCGCTGCAGCCGCATAGAATCAATAAACAGCAGCCGATCAAAAATAGATATCTTTTCATGGCAGTTTTATCTGTGGTTCCTTTTTGAATGGTATTTTCCTGTCGAGTTCTTTCACCACGTTCTTGATCATGCCCACCGTTTCATCGATATCATTGCGGAGTACGGTAAGGTCTTTAGTCGAGGCATCCACATTGGCGCCGACATTATTGAGATGATCGAGGAAGGTGTCCAGTTTGGACAGTTTGCCCACCAGTTCCAGAAGCAAAATCCTAACCGACGGGAGAATTCCGTCCTTGCCATAGAGTGCCTCCTCAGACTTTGCCGCCATGCTGTCCACTTTTTTCAAAATCTGGGTAGTTTCATCGGTTATTTCCTTTGTATTCTTCAACGCTCCTTGAACTGCCGTTACCGTATTCGGGTCGCCGACGGCAAGTTGAAGGAGGGACTCAGTTTTGGCAAGCCGTTCAGCCAGTTTGTTCATACTGCGTAGGATCTGATTGACATCCCCCTGCGGGTCGGCAAGATTCGCCGTGAGTGTTTCGACATTGACGGTGATGCGGTTCAATCTTTCCACCACCGGTTCCAGCTTTTTGATGGTTTCATTAATGTCATTGGCGACGACTACTTCCTTTACCTTTTCCGTAGATAAGGGAGGGCTGCTCATTTTTCCTGTGGATATGACAATGCGCGGATTGCCGATCAACGGTTTGTTTATGATGAATACGCTGTCCTCGCGCAGCCATTTTGAATATCTGTGGGGTATTTTTAGTATGATCAGGACTCGTCCGTCATTGCCAAGCTCCAACTTATCAACCCTTCCGATTTTAAATCCCGATAACAGGACAGGCATGCCCTCAGTCAGGTCTTCACCGGAGTCAGAAGCCAGGGTATAAGTGTCAACCCGAGAGAAAACATCTTTCTTGAAGGCCACATACCCCACCGCCGCTACGATCAGCACGGAAGTGATCAGAACAAAAAGTCCCACTCTGAATTCAATACTCTTGAACATCGGCTATCCTATATCTGTCACGATTCCAGAGATAATCAAAGATTTGACAAGACTGATACAGTTCTTCGATCTTATCCAGGCTGTCCTGAATCTTTTCCGCATCAGGCAGATCGGGTACGAGCCTGAAAGGACGATCGATCACGATAAGTGCATCCTGAACCATCGCCGCTCTGAGCATCTTGACAAGGAAACGTTCCATGTGATCCAATGCCGTAATTTGTAAATCGGCGATCTCGATCTTCTGGAAACGGTTTAAAAGCTCCAGCACCAGTCTCCTCACTCGCCGTCTTTTTTCATTGCGATGATAAAGCGGTATTAAACCAATATTAAGCCATACATTCAAGTTTGAAATCAAAGGGACATCCAGTGAAACAAGCCCGAGGCTTTGCCGGCGCCTCTCTCTGAGATCAAGCAGTGACTCGGCAAGACGATTCTCATCCTCGAATAGGATTAAACTGAGCTTAGGATTAATGATATTACCTCTATGATGATGATTGCGATGAAAACGTTAATCATTCCGTTCAAAACCGCCACAGGTATGCTGGTTAATTCATCCGAGGCGGTCAACCCGTAGCGTATCGGCAGCAGAGCAATGAAAAAACCGAAAGTTGCACATTTCAAAATCAGGATCACCAGATCCGAAAATTCCGCGGATGCGATCAGGACGCTTATGTAAGCATCGATGCTCATGCCGAAAATAGCCCTCGAAAAAAGAGCGCCACTGGCCAACAATACCACGGAAAAAACCCCGTCAAGGAGAACAACGGACACAACCCCGCTTAAAATTCTCGGCACATAGACATAATCGAAGGCGTCGATGTTAAAGGCATTCAAGGTGTCAAATTCCTTGTTTACCTTCATTACGGCCATTTCCGTATTGATTGCCGCGCTGGTTCGCAAAGCCAGCATCAGCACAGTCATAAACGGACAAAGCTCAGTCACGACAAAACCCATCATAATATTTCCGAGATTTCCCGTCATACCGAGATCTTTTACGGCATTAAAAACAATGCCCATAAGGAACAATCCCAGAATTATTGAGATGGAAATAAAAAGGGGCAATATTTGAACCGCTGAAAAATACAGCTGGTTGACGATGGTCATTTTAACGGCATGATTATAAGTCCTGGGGGTAAACAGACAGACCATCACCTGCCAGGAAAACAGGAAGGTACTGACTACGGAGCGGTAAATGTCTAACGCTCTTCCGCCTATGCCCTCAATAAAGGTGACCATTCAGATTCCTTTGTCCGATATCATCGCACTTACTTATAAAAAAGATTACTGAAATTAGCATAGTAAGATAAGGAGTGCAAATTCCAAATCCGCTGCCCTTTTCAGCAAAGGGAAACTGTCTGAAGGTTTACATTCGGGATTTGTTTTCCGGAAGTCGTCAGGACAAGGCGAGTTGATTCTATGCGCTTTGATTCCACATGCAGGCATGAGCGACAAAGATTCCGTCGTGGCTCAGACTGATATCAACATCCAGGGGGCGGCCCCGAGAAAATATGCGGGGGGGCATCAGGGATGCGCCGTTCTTCCGGCGGGAAATCTCCAGATCTTCAAACTTTTCGGCAAGCAGCCCGGAGAGATGAAGTCTCGAAGCAAGCCGCACAGCTTCAGATTCTTGAGAAGAAGACTTTTGCCGATCGGGAAAAAGATAATGAACGCGCCAGGAGAAAATGAGATTCTCCGGGAGGTCGGTAAAGGCGATACAGTGAATGTGGGTATGGCGGTAATCAACCTGGATCCAGCACTTGCCCGCAGGCGTGAGTACGAAGCCTTTATTAGAGAGGGAAAAGGTAAGTTTGCCGATGTTCCTTTCAGCAGAGGCACCGTTCTCCATATAAACGGAAAAAAGCCTGGGTATGGAAGGAATACCTGGGCAGGCCTTGCTGATTGCTTTATATGCGGCTTCCTTGGCAGCCCATAAGGACCAGAGCTTCAGATCCGGCAAAGGGGAGGACAAGATGACCTTTTGTTCGTCAGGCGTGAAGACGCGGTCCAGAAAGCGAATATTTCCGCTCTTTTTTTTGGATGTGGTGTCCGTCAGATCCACAATGTCGTTGCCGACGTGGGGCAAAATAGATTTCCTCCATCATGGCAAGTTTTTGGATGCTTTGGGCTGCGTAATGCCGGTGCGCTCTGCGGCCGGTCAGCTCCGTCGGGGCCGGTTCGATAACATCGAGAAGAACAGAAAATTTCTCTCCCCAGCGGGGCAGATTGCTGTATGCATGCTGCCTGTCTCCCCGGAGATAAATGCACAACACTTTGCATTCCTTGCAGGAGTCGATCAATTGGCCGATACCGTAAGAGAAATTGTCCGTATCCACACGGCCGATCCGGGAACGTCCGCCTTCAGGGAAAATCAAAACATTCTGTTTGTCTCTCAGAACTTGAAGACACTGATCGAGTGTGGAACGGACCTCCCGACGATCGCCGCCGCGGCTGATCGGTATACATTTCGTTAGGTAGCAAAGAACTGTGAGAAAGATATTCCGCTGGAAATTGGCCCTTTCCGGAACATTCCAGGGAAGAATTTTATAGTTGAAAATAAAGCGATGTACAGGGGCGATGGCATACGCCAGAATAGCGGAATCAATCATCGTCAAATGGTTTGCACAGATGATCCACGGCCCTTCATGAATTTTGAAGAGCTCGTGGCATTTATTCCTAATCTGACGAATGTCCCGGACACGATAGCCTGCGATGCGGATTGCAAGATAAATCAACGGTCCCAGGATAAATACGGCAATCCTGCCCAGATTATATTGCAGAAGAAGATGATTCTTCATCTTTTCAATCATGAGCAACCTTATGCTAGTTTACTTTGGATAACTTCAATCGCATTCCCGATGGTCCGGATCTTATCGGCGTCATCGTCATCAATTTCAATTCCAAAGACATCTTCACATTTAATGATGACATCCACAAGGCGTGCGGAATTAACCTTGAGATCATTGAGAATGTGCGTATCTTTAGTGGCTTTTTCAAGAAGAGCCGGATCCTTGGCATAGAGCCTCAGGATGTTGATCAACTCGTCAAAAATCTTTTTTTCGTCCATGTCAATACTCCTTTTATTAAATAATTATTTTATTCTTCCCACTTCTTAAAAATCAAGCAACTGTTCACATCGCCGAAACCGAAACCGGCCTTGGCAATCACTTTCACATCAGGACATTCAATGGCCTGATGTGGAATGCTCTTGGCAAACGGCACAATGCCCGGATGGACATCCGTGCAGTTGACGGAAGGATGCAGAAACCCTTTGTAAAGTTGCAGTACGACGGCAACGCATTCGATGGCTCCGGCGGCACCGAGACAATGACCTACCATGGATTTGGTCGAATTGATATAGGGAAAGTCATCCGGGCCTCGCTCCAGCGCTTCCGTCCAGTTCTTGACTTCATAGGGATCGGCGAACGTTGCCGTTAAGTGGCCGTTGATGGCGTCAATATCCTTTGCCGAGATTGCCGCGTCTGCCATTGCGGCACGGATGCATCTCTTGACGCCTTCAGGATTTGGAGCAGTCATCGACCCTCCCATCCTATGGCCGCCGCAATTGACATTTCCTCCCAGAAGTTCCGCATAGATACGGGCACCGCGAGCTTTTGCCGTTTCAAGGTCTTCCAGAAGAAGAAGCGCCCCTCCGGCGCCGGGAACAAATCCGGCGGCCGATGCGCTCAGAGGTCGTGATGCTTCCTCCGGCCGATCGTTGAATTTGCGGGACAACACCTTCATGGCGTCAAAACCAGCCCAGATATAAGGTGATGCGCCTTCACAACCGCCGGCGAGCATTCGTTTGGCAAGCCCCGAACGGATACGCATCATGGCGTCAAAGATAGCTTCGTTTCCGGTGCTGCATGCCGAGGAGTTGGAGGTTACCTGGTTCCCCAGCGCCAGCAATCCGCCGATGCGCGCACTGGTTCCGCTGTTCATGACCTGTTCGACTATGCTGCTTCCCATCCGCTTCACGTTGCCGGAATTGACCATGGGAACAACAGTATTGGCAATCGTATCCATGCCGCCAATGCCTGAACCGACAATTACGCCGGCATCCCAATCGACCTCATCGCAATCGAAAGAAGGGACGTTAAAACCAGCATCCTTCCAGGCATCAACAGCAGCAATCGACGCATAGCCGATGTTTTCATTCATTGACATGAGCTGCTCAGGTACAAAATAATTTTCACGGATCGGCTCAACATTTTGGGGCACCCCGCCTACCTGGCAGGCGAATTTGAAATCTTTCAACTCCGGAATATAGCGGATTCCCGAGCGCCCCTCGCGGAGGGCCGCTTCAAATTCCTGTAATCCATGCCCGTTGGGCGCCAAGACACCCATTCCTGTGATTACGACTCTATTCTTCATGCAACATGACCCCCGCTCCGGCTAGGATACCAAAACAAATATTTTCACCATTTTCTCGTTCCATACTGACCTTCGTTTTCAGACTCCCTCTCCGAAAATATATTTTTTCACCGCGGATGATCACCCTTTCGCCGGGCGACACTATATTATTGAATTCGACAGATTCGACAAAAGTAAAAAGAGTGGTCAATTGCTTGGTCTCTTCAAGAGAATTGTTTTTCTGCCGCATCGTCAGATAGAGCCCGAAAGCCACAACACCGGTCTGGGCCATGGTTTCGATTAGAATGACTCCCGGGGTGATCGGACGATGGGGAAAGTGGCCCTCATAAAAATACTCATTCTCGCGGTACCGGTAAGTGCCAACGATGTGGTCATCATCGAGTTCAATGATCTCATCAATGAACCGAAAGGGGTATTGCTGAGGAACCGCATTCAGAACGAGGTCAATCGTTTCCTGATCAGCCACCATAAAGGCCTCCATTTACATGAATAACTGTACCGGATATGTAGGAAGCCCTGCAGGCAAGAAAAGAAACCACATCGGCGATTTCTTCCGGAGTGCCGAGACGTCCCAACGGAATGCTGTCTAAAATGCGCTTTTTGACTTCCTCGGGCAGATTCTGTGTCATCGGTGTATCGATAAAACCAGGGGCAATTGAATTAACAAGGATATTCCTTCCGGAAAGCTCCTTGCACAATGACTTCGTAAAGGCATCCAGCGCGGCTTTTTCCATCGTATAGGGGATTTGTCCGCTGTTGCCGGTGTGGCCGACCACACTGGAGATGTTGATTATTCGGCCGCTGTTTTTCCGAAGCATAAAAAGACGGAGAATCCGTTTCGTCAGATACCAGCTTCCGCGGACGATTGCACGCTGCAAATCGAAATCTTCCAGCGTCATACTGTTGATGTCCTTGTTGATGGAAATTCCAGCAGCGTTAAGCAGTACATCAACGCGGCCCGCTTTTTCCTTGATTTCGGAAATCATGGATTCGAGCTGGTCGGCATCCGTGAGATCCGCCTTGAGAAGAAATCCATCTTCAATCTCAGAAAGAACGGCCTTTGCCTGGTCTTCGACGATGTCGATATAATTGATCCCAACCCGAAAACCGTCCCGGGAAAGAACTTTGGTACAGGCTGCGCCGATTCCCGTACCACCGCCTGTAACTATGGCCACTGGTTTGTCTGAACTCATTCTCAACTCCTGATCATTCCTCCCACCGAATTGGGGGAGTGCTTGGGATAATCCGGGTAAACAATGCCGCTGAAAACACCGGTCTGGGCTTTAGTGATTTCCGTAATCAGTTCATTATCGACGTAGATTTTTGCATCACCAATAACAACGCTGGAGCCGGAGTCTTTTAACTGGGAAAAACGACGAATATCCACTTCATAACGGACACAGCGATTATAGGGGCGGATCTGACCGTTAAAGGAAACACTCTGACAGCCAAGTGCTCTTCCCGCACCCAGAGCGCCGCGCCAGACGCAATAAAATCCCAGCAACTGCCAGACGGCGTCAACGCAGAGACATCCCGGTTGGATAGGATCTCCGTTGAAATGACACTGAAAGTACCATGCATCAAGGCGAATATCCTGCTCCGCTATAATACGGCCCTGCCTGCCCTCGCTGGTGATTGTAAGAATCCGGTCAAGCATGAGAAATGGCGGTGCGGGAAGACGCGCATCAAAACCGTCGGGACGGTCGTCCACAAGGTTGCCATAGGCAAAAGACAACAAATCTTCAAGGCTGAAGCTGCCTTGGTCGCGAAACTCCTGATAAGTCATAAAATATCCCCAATTTTCAACAAAGTATGAACCCACGTAAGCCCGCCGCCAACGACACAAACCGCAATGTGATCGCCGGGAGTAAAGTCATCCCAGTGCTGGCTCAGAACGGCGGGAGCTCCCGAGCAGCCAGTGTTACCAAAAAACTCAACATTATGCCAATGCTGATCTTCATTAATTCCCGTGCGTTCACAGGCGGTGCGGAGCATTCCGAGATTCGCCTGGTGGCCGACAAAACGGTTGACGGGATAAACGGATTGAAGAGCGCGGATAGACTCCGTAGTCTTGCGAATTGCAAAACCTTGAACGGCATGTCCGTCTTGCTGAAAATAACTCATCCGGGGAATCTTTACCTTTTCCCAGGCTGTGGGCTTGGAGTCGCCGTGGCTGGAAAGGAATACGGCTCGGGACGGTTCCCGTGTAGAAACGACAGCTGCGGCGCTGCCGTCGCCGAACAGGACGGCTACACTGCGGTCGGTATAGTTTACGCTGCGAGTGAGATTTTCAGGATTGACAATAAGCACGAAAGGCGGGAGGGCCTCCGGTTTCATCATGCTAAGGACGTTAATGTGCATGCAGAAGCTGCTGCATGCGGAATTTACATCGAAACAGGGCGCGTCGATATTCAACTCGCCGGCAACCGTCGAAGCTTCCGCCGGGGTTAGATTATCGGGAGCTGAACTTCCGGAAATCACCATGCCGATATCTTCAGGTGAAATGCCTGCGCGTTCAACTGCCATCCGGGCTGCAAAAGCGCCGGTCTGTGCGTTATTGTACGCTGAAGCCTCGAATGCCGCCCTCTGATCCTGATTTTTTGTCGATCGGATGTAATCCAGGGATAGAACCGTCCGACGAGTCAATATCCCAACTCGTTCGATAATCCACTCCTCATTCGTTCCAATGTCAAGCTCTTCCAAAAAACTATTGCTGATGACATTTTCCGGATGGAAGTGTCCCAGGCCATGAAGATACAACATAATTACACCAATTCCCGACCTATGATCATATTCTGAACTTCACGAGTTCCTTCATAGATATCGATTATGTGAACGTCACGCACGAGTTTTGAAATTTCGTACTCATTCATGAACCCATAGCCGCCATGGAGATGCAGACCTTCGTTTGAGCAGAAAAGGGCGGCTTCTGCAGCGACATTTTTCGCGAGCGAAGAATAAATTCCTTTATCCGGTGCGTTCTCCTGAATTTTGATTGCGGATTTTAACAGTGCCAGTTCGGAAAGTTCAACCTTTTTCCACATCTGAACCAGCATATCCCGGGCAATAGGAATATCACAGAGACGCTGGCCGAACAGAGTGCGCTCTTTGGCGAATGAAAGGGTCAGATCATAGGCTTTTTTTGCAACGCCGACGCCGATTGCCGCAATCATGGGACGCGCAAAATCAAGAACATCGATAATGTACTTAAAACCGAGTCTCCGATCTCCGATTATTTGGCTGGGATCAATGATTACATCCTCGAAAGTCACCGCGGCCGTATTGGACAGACGCTGCCCCAGTTTGTCCTCGGGCTTCCCGATGATTATTTTCCCTCCTCCGGAGAGTTGAATCTCCCGAACCCCCACAATGGGAGCGGTATTGTCCAAAGAGATGGGAATTGAAGGAATTACCACGCAGGCCAGCAATTGACTGGAGGGTTTGCCGACCTTGCAGAAAACGGTGAATTGAGAGGCGTAGGAAGCATTTGTGATAAAACACTTTGATCCGTTGAGAACATATTTGCCGTCGTCGCGTTTCTGAATGTAGGAAGTCATCGAGAGGTTATCAGATCCGGCGCCCGGTTCGGTGAGGCAGAAAGCGGAAAGAAGCGGAGAATCTACAAAGGGGCGCAAAAACGCTTCCTTTTGAACGTCCGTTCCATGCTGGGCAATGACA
>MVQR01000050.1 GCA_002067815.1 Syntrophus sp. PtaB.Bin001
ATTTGGCCAAAATTCCTATACCAAATCAGGGCTCAACTTTCCCTTCTTAAAAAAGCTAATTTGGACAAGAGTGATATCATAATCAATAAATTGTTTGCTAAATCTTTTCTTTCCTGTTATCAGCCCCTAGAAAATTCCTAACACTGGCAAACAACAATAGCATCACTTCATCGTTAGCCCTGTAGAAATCGGATATATCGATCAATCATTTATGTGCTGCATCTCCTGAACGAGGGTATGCTTTGCAAAGCAATGCAAGCATTATCATGATATTCCATGCCGAATTCCGGGATTTTTTATTTAGAATAATGTTATTGGGGATTAAGTCACAATGAAAATAAGAAATGTCGCTATTATCGCCCATGTTGACCATGGGAAGACAACTTTGGTTGACAAATTACTCATCCAAAGCAAAATATTTCGTGATGATCAGGAAATACGTGATTGCTTCCTTGATTCCAATGATCTCGAGCGAGAGCGTGGAATAACCATCCTGTCTAAAAATATATCAATCAATTATAAAGGATACAAAATCAATATAATCGACACCCCGGGACATTCCGATTTTGGCGGTGAAGTGGAACGAGTCCTGAAAATGGCAGATGGAGCAATTCTTCTTGTGGACTCTTTTGAAGGTGCGATGCCACAAACTCGATTTGTTCTGCAAAAAGCCCTGTCATTCAACCTGACACCTATTTTGATCATCAACAAAATGGACAAGCCGAATCGCAGGCCCTCCGAGGTCCTTGACGAAGTATATGACCTGTTTATTGATCTTGGCGCTGAAGATGAACAGATGGAATTTCCTGTACTTTATGCATCCAGCCGTTTCGGCTGGTCATCTCCTCTTCCTGATGTCGAAGGAACGGATCTGACTCCCTTACTGGATGCTATAATAACTTCAATTCCCGCACCCAGGGCTGTTGATGGTCCACTTCAAATGCAGGTTACCACAGTTGATTATTCTGATTATGTTGGTCGAATCGCCATCGGACGAGTCTTTCGTGGTAAAATAAAAGCGGGGATGCCTGTTTCAGTTTTAAAGAGGGATGGTTTCATTCAAAAATCATCAATAAAGGATGTTTATCTCTTTGAGGGTCTGCAACGCAGCAAAGTTACTGAAGTCTCATGCGGAGATATCTGTGCCATTATCGGACCTGAGGACATAGATATCGGCGATACCATCGCTGACATTGACAATCCTGAAGCCTTACCCTTCATTCCTGTTGACGAACCGACTATGAGCATGACTTTCATGCATAATGACTCTCCTTTTTTCGGCAAGGAAGGCAAGTATGTTACCGGTCGTCATCTCAGAGATCGACTCTTCAGGGAAATTAAAAGTGATGTGGCACTCCGAGTAGAAGCCACCCCGGGGACTGAAGCGCTGAAGGTTTATGGTCGAGGTATTCTGCACCTTTCAATCCTGATTGAAACCATGCGTCGTGAAGGTTACGAATTCCAGGTTGGACAACCTCATGTAATCTACAAGGAAATCAACAACCGCAAGGCGGAACCGATTGAACTGCTGATTGTCGATGCACCATCTGATCTTTCCGGAAGAGTTATCGAAGTTATAGGAAGAAAACGTGGTGAACTGAAAAAAATAGATTCTGTCGGAGGCCGCAATCGACTCGAGTTTCATATCCCAGCAAGAGGAATGATCGGATTGCGCAACCGACTTCTTAATGCCACGGCTGGCGAAGCTATCATTCATCACCAGTTTTATCAGTACGAACAATTTAAAGGTTCTATTCCCCACCGGCAAAACGGCGTACTGATTTCCATGCAGGCGGGACCGGCAACAGCATATGCCCTTGATGCACTGCAGGCCCGGGGACATTTCTTTATATCTCCAGGAGAGGTAGTCTATGAAGGGCAGATTGTCGGTGAACACAACAAAGAAGAAGACATGGTCGTAAACGTTCAGAAAGCTAAGAAACTTACTAATATGCGAGCCTCCGGAAGTGATGAGGCGATTAAGCTTTCACCGCCTGTAGTTTTCTCCCTTGAAGAAGCTCTGGAATATATTAACGAAGGTGAAATGGTTGAAATTACTCCCAGATCAATAAGACTTCGCAAAAAGATTCTCGGAGAATGGGAAAGGCGCAAGGCTGAACGGCTCGAGGGCATAGAGTAATTAACCCTTGTTTTAACTTGATAAAACAGCACAAAGGAATTATAGAGTTTTTCATTCCAAGACCCTATTTCAAGAATATGAGGAATATCATGATCAATGTAAAACCCAAAAAATATTTAACCTTTTGCATTATCGTAATCTCTATTTTTATAGTTTTTGCATTTGTTGCATGGCTATTTTGGGGTGATCGTCTTGAATTCGGGAAACCATCTTTCAGGTGTAATGTTGATATTCGCACTCTTGGATTCCAGAATTCATTGCATCTTACTTTTTCCGACACACAAAGTGGGCTTTCAAGGACAGATGTTTCTCTTAGCCAAGATGGCAAAAACTATCCCTTGTCGACAATTACCTATCCCCCCGGAAAATTCAAGACATACGACGTCAACATAATTCTTGATCCTGCAAGGATCAGTCTTCATGAAGGCCCGGCGACACTCCATATTTCTGCAAAAGACAATGCTTTATTCAGTAATCAATTCACTACAAACCAGCCCGTTATGATTGATTTCGGACCACCACAGATTTTTCTTCTTAATTCTCAAAATCACATCAACCCCGGCGGAACCTGCGTAGTCGCATATAGAGTGTCAGAACCGGTAACCATGACCGGAGTTTTCGTAAATCAACTTTTCTTTAAGGCCTATCCCATCTTGCTGTCAGGGAAATCCGGCTTTATAGTCTTTTTCGCCATGCCAAAGGAAGCAATATTGAATCCGGTCAACATACGGGTTGTCGCTAGAGACCAGGGAGGAAATGAGTCCTCCGTTTCAGTTCCTTATCTGCTCATGAACAAAAGTTTTAGAAGCGATAAAATGATGCTTAGTGAAACTTTCCTGCAACAGAAAATGCCTGAATTTCAAGTCAATTATCCTCAATTGAGAGGCAAGCCCCTATTGGATACTTTCATTTTCGTTAATACTCAGATGAGGGCTGATAATTTTAAAACTATTCAAACTATCTGTCAGAAAACAGAATCGCGTCAGCTCTGGAACGACACATTCTTGAGGATGAAGAATGCCTCTCCCATGGCACTGTTCGGTGATCACAGGACGTATATTTATGACGGTAAACCCATAGGAGAAAGTGTCCACGAGGGAGTAGATCTCGCCTCGACTACACAAGCTCCGATCGAGGCCTCCAACTCAGGAAAGGTTGTATTTACAGGTCAGCTGGGCATATATGGAAATACAGTCATCATTGACCACGGTTTCGGTCTTTCATCACTTTATGCTCATCTTTCCTCAATCTCAGTTAAAAACTCGCAGACTGTCGCGAAAGGAGAAGTGATCGGCAATAGCGGTTTATCGGGCCTCGCAGGGGGTGATCATTTGCACTTCGGTATGGTTGTGGGTGGACAGTTTGTTAATCCTCAAGAATGGTGGGATCCACACTGGATAAAGGACAATGTTTTCAAGAAACTGGAAGTGAGTTTTTAAAATTTTCCTCAAGCTGTCACAACACACCTTGATCCATGCGTATCAGCTTTTATTGACATCACGGTGGTTTACATTAACAGGATAATCCAATCCGGAGAAATGGGACCAGAGTTCGTTTGCCATAACCACGGAACGATGTTTTCCTCCGGTACATCCAATGGCAATAGTTATACGTGGTTTTCCCTCCTTTTCATAAAGGGGAATCAAAAATTCCATCATATCGAAGAGTTTTTGAAGAAAAATCAAACTAGCTTCCGCACTCAAAACATGTCCGCGAACATTCTGATTATGACCGTCAAAGGATTTCAACTTTTCAACAAAAAAAGGATTCGGAAGAAACCGCACATCCAGAACAATATCGGCGTCTGCAGGTAAACCGTAACGATAACCAAAAGAGACCACATGAATAAATAACCTTCTGGCTGTTGAAGATGGCAGAAAATGACGCTGCACAATGTCCTTCAACTGATGGACGTTGCAGGAAGTTGTATCAATAACCTTATCAGCCATCTCTTCCAGATCGCGAAGTTGCGCCCTTTCCTGATTAATGCCCTCCATTATTGAAACACGAGATAAAGGATGAACCCTTCTCGTTTCGCTAAAACGGTGCAAAAGGGCATCATCACTGGCGAAAAGAAATACTATTTCAATTTTGTATCCCCTATTTCTAATCTGATCAAAAATATTTCTATAGGTCTCAATGAAGTTTTTTTCCCTCAAATCCATCACCATGGCTACTTGCGATATGTCCTTGGATATCTCCGATTGAATTTCAAGGAATTGAGGTAAAAGAACTACGGGCATGTTATCTACGCAATAAAAGCCTATATCCTCCAGCGCTCTTAACGCAGTGCTTTTTCCGGAACCTGAAAGACCTGTAATGATCACCAAACGAATATTTTTCATATATAGAGCCCCTAGAGATCAACGAAAGTTGCGGACGCACTTTTCCACATTATCTGCCATACATTTTATATCTTTTTCTGCCAGCATTTTGATACAGGGTATTTGAACATCCATGATGTTCAAATACTTGAAAAAAGCATCTGACTCTTTATTACCCTTATTCTTAATGTCTTCTACTAGTTCTATTGTCAAGTCCAGTCTTGTCTCAGGCATAATGGATGAATAAGACATAACTTCTTCTGCATGGGCAACGCCTCGACCTTTGATTTCCAATAATGGAAAATTCAAGTCATATCTTCTGCCATAAAGAAGTCCGTCTCTCTTTTTTTGAACCACAACAACATCATCGGCGATCCATCGATGTCCGTGCTTGACAAGTTCAAGAGCACAAGATGTTTTTCCTAAACCGCTTTCACCGGTTATCAAGAGACCAAAGCCATCAACATTAACCAACCCACCAGAAAGTATTTTCCATCTTTCTGAATTTTCTCTTAATAACCCAATAAGACGACTCTCAAGATGAAATTCATCATAACTAGATGTAAAGAAAAGGTTTTCTGAATATCCCATGCTTTGGATCAGGGAATCGGCTAGCTCATCCGATCCGGAAACGGCAATGCAACTGACTGCCTTAAGACTGCCTTTTAAAATTACATCGGATAAGTTGACTGATTTTTTGTTTGCTCTTCCGGATAATTGGATTGTGCGCCAAGGAATAATGCAAATTGATTCCTGGAAGGTAAAATTGTAGATATCCGCCAAGTTGGCGTAGTGAGTCACGCAGATCTTGTGCAATGGTTTCCGCAGTCCTATACCGCCTGCAATTTGTCTCACGCCTAAACGCTTTTTGGCATTTTGAATCAGATCAAGAAGTAACGGATCTCTTTCAGGAGATGACGAAATCATGAATATAATATATTATGTTTGGCAATCCTTTTCTTCAATAATCTGAAATATTTGTTCTTTTGTGTCCGCCTCCATTAGACCTTTACGAAAATATTTATCTTTTAGCATTCTGGAAATTTTGGCCAATGCCTTCAGATATTGGTCGGTGTTTTGCTCGGGAGCCAGAAGAAGAAAAAATAAATTTACAGGTTTCCCATCTGCTGTATCAAAATCAATACCACTGTTGCTTCGTCCGAAAGCTAAGATAAGGTCATCAAGACCACTCAATTTTCCGTGTGGAATTGCAATATTATCACCGATTCCCGTACTACCGAGTTTCTCACGTTCCGTAAGAACTTTAATCACAGCCTCCAAATCGAATTTGACATATACCTTTTGAATACTACGAGATAATTCTTCAAGTAATTCATGTTTGTTTGTAGATTTAAGTTCTTCGATGATAAATTCTTTTCTCAGTAATCCGCTGATTATCATTTTGCTTCCTCAAGCAAAGGCAATCAGCTGTTTGTTTCAATCAAGAGATAACCGCCATCATCACGCCTATAAATAACATTTACGCTTTCAGACAACGAATTTCTATAGACTATGAATCTATTTTTTGTGGAATCCATTTCCATAATTGCATCATCTAGAGACATCGGCTTTAGAATAACCCTTCTTGTTTCTACTATCCTGCCTTCTGCCATATCAACATCACCCGGCAAGGCTTCTATTTCACCTTCTGATTCCCCTTTCAAACTGTTGCTTTTATGAACACGAATTTTTTCTTTATGTTTCTTTAACTGACGTTCTATTTTCTCAACGGCATTGTCTATAGCCAAATGCATATCTTTTGATTCTTCCTTACCAATAAGATTCAAACCGTTCGTAGTTACGTTAATTTCTGCAACATTTCTAAATTTTTCCACGGTAAGAACTACATGAACATCAGCAGGTACATCTATATATTTATTTAACTTTCTTAGCCTTTCATCAACATATTCTTTTTGCCAACCTTCTTCTTCGGTATTCCTGAAGGTTACAGAAATTTTCATCATTTTACGCCTCCCCAATTCTATTTAACATCATCCGCAGTAACCTTTCGTTGTACGGCATTCTGTTTTTACTTTAAATAACTTTGACGACGTAAACGGGATTCTTGCTTACGTATATTTCTCGTGTTTATTTTCTAGATTTCAAAAATATTTCTTTCTTCTGGATGAAGGCAAGATATTCATCATTTCACGATACTTCGCAACTGTTCTTCGAGCAATTTTAATTCCTTTACCTTCTAGGATACTGACAATTTCGTGATCACTGTATGGATTTTGAGGATCTTCTGCATTTATAACTTTTCGAATTTCCTCTTTGACACTTTTTGACGCTATCGTTTCACCACTTTTCTTCTGAATACTGCTGCTGAAAAAATACTTTAATTCAAATATTCCACGTGGAGTATACATGTATTTATTTGTTACAACTCTGCTGATTGTTGATTCATGCATCTCAACATCATATGCAATATCTCTTAAAACCAGAGGTTTCAAATAACTGATCCCTCTGTCGAAAAATTCTTTTTGATATCTTACGATACTTTCAGCGACCTTATATATCGTCCTCTGCCGTTGTTGAATACTTTTGATTAACCATGTGGCTGATTGCACTCTTTCTCGAATATATTTTTTTCCATTTTCCGAGTGCGAATTGTTTTTTACGCTGCCCATAATTTCTTTGTAGAAATTGCTGATCCTTAAACGTGGCAACCCGTCGTCATTCAGAACAATTTTATATTCATCACCGGCTTTGAAAACATAAACATCAGGAATAATCGCCTGTACTCTTTCTTCATTATAAACACTTCCAGGCCTTGGATCCATATTGCTGATAATCATAACGGCTTGCAAAACATCATCTATTGAAACCTTATTTTTCTTTGCAATATGGTTATAATTTTTAATCTCAAGATCTTTCATGTGGTTCTTAATTATTATCTCAACTAACGGATTTTCTATGCCTAAAGATCTTACTTGAATAAGCAGGCATTCCTGAAGATTTCTTGCAGCAATTCCAGGTGGATCATATTCCTGGATTTTGTGTAGAATTGCCTCGACTTCTTCTTCGGTGACACTTTCAAGTAGTGCAATTTCTTCAATGGAGGCGGCAAGATAACCATTTTGATCGAGATTTCCTATTATCTGCTCACCTACTTTCATTTCAAGATTTGTAAAGCGTGACAGTTTAAGCTGCCACATTAGATGATCAGACAACGATGATTTTTCTGTTAACAAATTATCCCATGAAGGTACATCTCCATCCCTTCTATCGTAGGTCGCTCCAATCGTTCCATAATCTTCAAGATAACTGCTCCAGTCGAAATCTTCTTTACCATCTCCTTCGCCTGTTATTTCTTCAGTTCTTTCAACCCCCTTTAGTTCTTCTATTTCCGCAATCGAAACTTCTTCGTGCCCATGATCTTGCACCGTCTCTTCATATTCATCCATGGGCGCATCTTCAAGAAGTGGATTTTCTTCCATTTCCTGATTGATTACATCAATCATCTCCATTCTGGAAAGCTGAAGAAGCTTAATTGCCTGTTGCAACTGAGGTGTCATAATCAGTTGCTGGCTCAACTTAAGATTTTGTTTCAGTTCAAATGCCATGTCTTCTTACTGTCTTGATTTTAGATATATAATTACAATACAAAACTCTCGCCAAAATATATTTTTTTAGCAATATCACTAGACGCAATCACGTCAGGTTTTCCTTCAACCAGAATCTTTCCGTCATTGACGATATAAGCTCGATCACAGACAGAAAGCGTTTCTCGGACATTATGATCTGATATTACCACACCGATTCCCTTTGATTTCAGCTTTTCGATAATTTTCTGAATATCTGCAACAGCCAGAGGATCGATCCCGGCAAACGGTTCGTCAAGCAGTATATACTTCGGAGATGTAACCAGCGCTCTCGTAATCTCGACTCTTCTTCTTTCTCCACCTGAAAGTGAATACGCCTTATTTTTCGCGAGATTCGTTAGAACCAATTCCCCCAACAGTTCCTGTAATCGTTGCTCTTTTTCTTCATCCGACAATTTCAGTGTCTCAAGAATAGCCAAAATATTGTCTTCAACGCTGAGCTTTCTAAAAACCGATGGTTCTTGAGGAAGATAATTCAAACCTTTTCTTGCACGAATATACATCGGCTTTCGGGTAACATCCTCGCCATTTATCAGGATATTCCCCTCATCCGGACGAACCAGCCCGACAATCATGTAAAATGTTGTCGTTTTTCCCGCCCCGTTCGGCCCCAGCAGACCTACAACTTCACCAGGTTGAATTCGTAAATCAATTTCACTGACTACTTTTCGTCCATTGTAAATTTTAACAAGTCGACTTGCCGATAATTCATTCATCCCTTATGACCATCACTTCTTTCCCTCATCTTTTTCAGATGGGTATATGGTCGCTGATACTCTTTTACGCTGGAGACTTTCGACAATGCCTCTGTCTTCATTTACAAAAACGATGATTCGATCACCGCGAACCACATTCTTTTTTTCACGCATTACGGGGTTCCCTGTAACCACGATTTTTTGAGTGTCCTGGAAATAAACAGCATCTTCTCCCGTGACAACTCTTTCTCCCTGGGTTAGTTGGACATGTCCTTTTGCCTCAATTCTATCCAGATCACCTGCCTTATTTGCTTCTTTCGCCACACCCTTTTGAGGGCCAGCTTCCTTCTTTTTAAAGTAAAGCAAAATCTTATCGGATTTAAGGACTTTGTCTCCTTGAACAGCTACCGCATTTCCTGAAAATACAACCAAGCGCTGATCATTGAATGCATCCAGACGATCTGAATCAATTCGTATAGGCTCCTTGTCCGATACCGGATTTTTTTTCTGCTGTTTGGGTTCACTTGCCGTTAAATTAGATGTATTGATCAAGAACAGCATAATTGCAAGCAACAGAATTATTGAAAAAAACCACTCTTTTTTTAATCTCATACTTTTTTAATTTAGACAGGCCTTGACTCCAGATAAAAGTTCCAGGTGTTCATCTTTCAATGAAAGTGACATCCCATTTGCTTCTATTTGAATCCTGGCACCTTTCATGCTCACATGCGCATCAGTATAGCAACGCTTTTCTGCTCCTGAATATTTCAAATAATCTGTTTTAAATTGATCGCCGTTGTTGGAAACAAGATTAATGTTGCCTGATATTTCTATGTTTCTAGTATCCTCATGCAGGCAACCTTCGCTCCCCGTAAGTACAAATTCGCGTCCATCCGGCATTACTAACTTTATATTTGGATTTTTAAAAATAGCGATGCTTTCCTTTTTTCGATATTGAGCACTATCAGCTTTGATTTCCCACTTGACCCCTTCATCAGTGACTTCCGTATAATGAACATTCATAACCTGCAAATCAACATGCTTGTCCATTATTTTTATATATTTTTTTGGGGGTGCTTCTGCTGCTTTATAAATTATTCCGAGTAAGGTGAAAAGAACAACAGCACTTACTGAAATAATGACAATTATCTTTCTTTTTCCAACATTTATAAGTCTATTCAATCTTCCCACATCATTTCGTTTGTGTATATCACCCGTTTCGGAACATGTAAAGACCAAACATTATTCGAATTATATCAATAAAATCATTCAAGTTCGTATCGTCTTGCAACCTCGTCCCATTTGCCCTGAACCTTGAGCATTAGGTCGCATATCTCACGCACCGCCCCCCGTCCACCAGGTCTTTCTGTAACATAGTCAGCTACTTCTTTCACTTCAGCGGAAGCATCGCTTACTGCAACGGAAAAGCCGGTTCTTCTCAGAACGGGAATATCTACGACATCATCTCCGATATATCCCACATTTTCCGGGTCAAGCTTTTTCTCTTCAATATACGTCTGAAAGAATTCCAGTTTTTTTAATACCCCCTGATATACTTCTCTTATTCCGAGATCATCAGCACGGTGTTTTACGACTGCGGACGATCGTCCGGTTAAAAGGACAACATCAATTCCGTATCTCATGATCAATTTGAGGCCGTGACCATCTTTTACGTCAAAATGTTTACTTTCATTCCCGTCATCATCGATGATGATCCTGCCGTCGGTCAGAACGCCATCCACATCAAGAATTAGAAGCTTAATCTTTCTTATTTTATTTTGAACATCGCCATTCACGTTAATGATCACAAAACCACCATTGCCCTTTAATCCTTATTTTTATAACTTTACTATCCGATCAATCTTCATCACCATAGCTAAAAGCTCTGGCAGAGAATCAAGATAGAGGGAATTCGGACCATCGCATAAGGCCTTTTCCGGATCAGGATGTACCTCAAGAAAAATTCCATCAATGCCAACAGCAACCGCAGCACGCGCCAAATAAGGAACCATCTCCCGTTGCCCTCCCGAAGATTTTCCCTGACCACCCGGAAGTTGCACGCTATGTGTTGCATCAAAGATTACCGGATAGCCCTCTTTTCTAATCAATGGCAAAGAACGAAAATCGGCGATCAGGTTATTGTATCCGAAGCTCGTTCCCCGTTCCGTAACCATAATCCGGTTATTTCCCACTGAAAGAACTTTGTCGATTATGTTCCTGACATCCCAAGGTGCAAG
>MVQR01000051.1 GCA_002067815.1 Syntrophus sp. PtaB.Bin001
CAGGATATGATTCGCGAGCCATTGGTTATCAAATCGGAAAGACGGCACCAATTGCAGGGTGTTGCCACTGATATGAAAAAATAAAAAAGCCTTGCAAATTATAGGTTGGTGGAGCATCTGAGTGGCCTCTTATTTTGAAGCTGGATATGAAATGTTTATATGCGGTCACCTTCTCAGCTGCTTTTGGAAAGTTTGCAGAAAAATAATAATATGAGTAACAATGACAAAAGAACATTTCTTTGCTTTGGGGTGTTTTATAAAATAATTCGTGTCACTCATGAATGAATAGGACTTATTTGAGTATGCCGCCTAAAGACTGGACTATTTTATCAAGCAAGCCTGATCGCTCATGTAACTTTTTTTCATTACGTACCGATCGAGTCATTTCACCACGTACAGGTCGGCTGGCGGACTTTTTTGTCTTTGAATCGTCTCCCTGGGTAAATGTCATTCCAATCACCCCACAGCATGAAGTCGTTTTGGTTCAACAGTATCGCCATGGCACTCGCAGACTGACTCTTGAAATTCCCGGCGGACTTGTAGAAGCGAATGATTCGCCGGAAGAGGCTGCGCGACGGGAACTCAGGGAAGAAACCGGTTATGCAGATCGATCCCTGGTTCCATTGGGCGCGGTTTATCCAAATCCGGCAATCCAGAACAACCTCTGTCATTCCTATTTGGCCAGAGATGTTTATCTTGTTGGAGAACAGCGACAGGATGAGGAGGAAGATATTGAGGTCATTCTGAAACCTTTGGCTGAGATACCCAAGCTTATCCGTGATGGCGAGATAAATCATGCCCTCGTGATTGCGGCTTTTTACCGATTCTACATGGAATACCAACTCCAACTGCGAGATTAATCACACTTACTTTAATTTTATAAAAATCATGCTGCTAATCTATCCACCTGTCGTAAAACCTTGTGAATCTCCGGCAGGTCTGGCAAAACTGGCTGGCGCTCTGAGAAGCAATAAGGTGAACTGCACAGTTGTAGATGCCAATTTGGAAGGATTGTCCAGCCTGCTTATGAATATAGGTAAACGGAACTTAGCAAGCGATACTTGGACCCGTCGCGCAATGAAACATCTGTCCGTTCACCTTCGGTATTTGCGGGATTGGCAGGGATATAGAAACCGAGATCGTTACGAGAAGGCAATTAGGGATCTTAACAGGGTGCTTGAATACACCTCAGATAGGAAAGCTGATTTCTCCTTAAGTCTTAACAATTATGAACAAAAAAGCTTGACGCCGGTCCGCAGCGAAGACCTGCTCACCGCTGCGTCGTTTCCAGAGAGGAATCCCTTTTACTCCTACTTCAGCAACAGATTGCCTCGATTGTTAGAATCATTATCTCCTTCAATGATAGGCTTTTCTCTGAATTTTCTCAGCCAGGCTTTGTGTACTTTTGCCATGCTGGGTTTCCTGAGGCGTGAGTATCCGAAGTTAAAGCTGGTGCTGGGGGGAGGATTAGTTACATCATGGATGAGCCGTCCCGATTGGCGTAACCCCTTTGTCGGACTAGTTGACAACATGATTGACGGTGCGGGGGAAGAACCGCTCCTGAATCTTATCGGCCGGTCTCTGGATAATCAGAACTTTACTCCCGATTATGAGGATTTTCGTGAAAACCAGTATTTATCTCCTGGTTTTATCATTCCTTATAGCGCGTCCAGGGGATGTTACTGGCGGCGATGCGCATTCTGTCCTGAAAAAGCTGAAGGGCAACCGTATTTAACTAAACCAGTCAGTCGAGTCATAACTGAACTTAAGGAACTGGTTAAACAAAACCGTCCTGCATTGATTCATCTTCTGGACAATGCTGTCAGCCCGGCTTTGCTTGAGGGGTTTACTTTATATGCGCCTGGTTGTCCATGGTATGGTTTTGTGCGAATTGATAAACATTTGGCAGATTCTGACTTCTGCCGGTTGCTGAAGAAGTCCGGGTGTGTGATGCTGAAGCTGGGGCTGGAGTCCGGTGATCAGGGTGTGCTGGATGCGCTTCAGAAAGGCATCAAGCTGACTACAGCCTCTCAAGTTTTGAAAACGCTAAAAAACGCTGGAATTGCCACTTACGTTTACCTGCTTTTCGGGACTCCGCCAGAATCCTTGGAATCGGCGGAGAAAACTCTTTCCTTTGTCGTCGATCATGCTGAATACATAGATTTCTTGAATTTGGCGATTTTCAATCTACCGGCTTGGGGACCGGATGTGGCTAGTCTGGAAACACGATTTTTTTATCCGGGAGATCTTTCTCTTTATCGTGATTTTGTCCATCCTTTAGGATGGGATCGTTCTCGAGTGCGTCATTTCCTGGACCGGAAATTTAAACGCCACCCAGCCATACGGGACATTATCAGACGCGATCCTACCGTGTTTACATCCAATCATGCCCCATTTTTTGTTATGGCATCCAGTATGCCAAGGGGTTAAAGACATTCTGTATGATCATTTTGTCATGTTTACACCTTTAAGTATTTGCTATTTTATTTTCCTCTGACATATTATCCACCGAAAAGCCGCCATGTTGCGAAAAGAAAGGCGGTAAAAAAACATATTTATGAATAAAATGCCGTTTTTCATTCGTCAATTTCTGAGTGCAATTCTCATCTTTCTCGCAGCATTGGCTGTATTGACAACTTGTGAACTGTCGGATGCACAGGAATCTTTCCCTCCGCCAAGAGGTATGGTTAACGATTTTGCCGGGGTGATTTCACCTGCAGATGCCGCCCGAATGGAGACTATTTCACGAGAAGTACTCGAAAAAACAGGCGTGTCCGTGGTCGTAGCAACATTTCCGTCAATTGGAGATAAAGATCTTAATGATTATGTCAATCGCCTTTATCAGGCTTGGGGCATAGGCAAAAAAGGAGAAGATCGGGGGCTTCTGATTTTCCTTGCCCTTCGGGAAAGGCAGATCAGGATCGAAACGGGCTATGGATTGGAAGGTATTCTTCCCGATGGCCGTGTCGGTGGGATACTTGATGAGAATGTTATTCCTTATCTCAAAAAAGGAGATTACAGCCTAGGCCTTGTCAAAGCTGTAACAGCCGTTTCCCTTATTGTTGCCGGAGAGGCCGGTGTGACGTTGACGGGTGACTCCATTTCCAAGCCGTCCAGCAACAGACGGGAACTTCGAAATGGCGGAAATTTCTGGTTGTGGTTCATAATCCTGCTGATTATCTCTCTGCTCGGTACTCGCAGAGGCCGGGAGTATCTACCCTTGATTTTGATGATGTTGCTTAGCAGCCGAAGGGGAGGCGGGGGTGGGGGAGAATTAGATGGCTTTGGGGGATTCGGAGGTGGCTTTGGAGGCTTCGGGGGAGGCAGCAGCGGAGGAGGCGGTGCCAGCCGTGGTTTTTAGGGAGGAGAAAAGGGATGGCTAAAATACCGAAAAAACCTGAAGAGATTTTTCCCGAGTTTACGGATGATTATCGGCAGGTTTTTGGGGAAAGCCTGTTGTCTATAATACTTTATGGCAGCGGCAGCGGTGATGATTACCGTCCGGGGAAATCAGATCTGAACTTTCTGGTTATCCTGGATGATGCCGGTATGGGAATGCTCGCAAGAGCGATTCCAATAGCCAAAAAATGGAAAGCCCGGAAGGTTGCCGCACCATTGTTTCTGACCAGAGGCGATCTGAATTCTTCCCTTGATTCCTATCCGGTTGAATTCCTGAACATGAAAAATCGCTACCGGCTGGTGTATGGTGAAGATGTCTTTCAAAAATTATCTTTTAATCCTCTTGCCGTCCGCCTTCAAATCGAAAGGGAACTTAAAGGGAAACTTTTTTTGCTGAGGAAAAGTTACGTAGAAGCAGAGGGCAGTAAGGCCGCTTTACGTCATCTGATTGAAAAATCGCTGACGGCTTTCACGGCGCTTTTCGGGGCGCTTCTGTACCTGAAGGGACGGGAGGTGCCGATTCTGAGACGGGATGTTATCAAGGCGATGGCTTGGGCATTTCCTATTGAACCGGAAGTCTTCTTGCAATGTGCCGATATCAGAGAGGGAAAAGGCGACTATGATGTTTCGCAAATGAACGGTCTGGTAAATTCCTGCATGAGAGAGATCAATAAGTTGTGCGAGCTTGTCGATCAGATGTGATAAAGGAATCCCAAGAGGATTGAAGTTCTGGGTTCTTAATGAGATGGATATTTCAGTTAAAGTTCCTTCGTTGAAAGAACACGACATGATGATAATGAATGGGCACTCCGGGAGGTAAAGATATGACTGCGGGCAGGAAAAATTTTCTTATCGGGACTGTTGTTTCGCTGATTGTTCTGATTTCCCTGTATTCTTTTTTCAAAGGAAAATATAACGCTTTTGTTGCTCTTGATGAATCAGTCAAAAGTTCTTGGGCTCAGGTGGAGAATCAGCTTCAACGCCGGTATGATTTGATTCCGAATCTGGTTGAAACCGTGAAGGGTTACGCCCGACAGGAAAAGGACGTCTTGATCGAAGTAACCAATGCGCGGGCCCGTGTCGGCGGCGCCGGCACTGTGCCGGAGAAGATTCAGGCCAACAATGAACTTTCCGGGGCTTTGAGCCGACTTTTAGTCGTGGTGGAGCAATATCCCGATCTGAAGGCCAATCAAAACTTTATTCGACTTCAGGATGAACTGGCCGGAACGGAAAATAGAATTGCCGTGGAAAGACGAAGATATAACGAAGAGGTAAAACGGTACAATGTGGCTGTCCGGCAGTTTCCCAACAACATTGTAGCGGCGGTTTTCGGTTTCCAGCCTGCCGCCTTTTTTGAAGCGCCGGCGGCAGCCAAGGACGCGCCGAAAGTTAGATTTTAACGCATGTATCGCTTTTTGCTGATTTTTTTCCTCCTTTATGGGGGGATTCATGCTTATGCTTTCTGGAAAATAAAGTCGGCCTTTTCCCCGGGGGCGTTCGTTTCAGTGCTGCTGATTACCGTAATGATTTTAATGGTTCTTGCCCCTTTGCTCATCAGAGTGTCGGAGCGAAACCATTTTGAATCGGCTGCCTGGATGCTTTCTCTTGTTGGATATGCGTGGATGGGGCTATTGTTCCTCTTCTTCTGCATTTCCCTGTTTTTTGACGTATATCGCCTTGTTGTGTTGCTAGCAGGGCTGATATGGAAAGAAGATACAGCTCCTTTTGTATTTTCAGCCCGCCAGATCATTCTTTTCCCTCTGATCCTGGCTGTGGGAATTTACGTTTATGGCATGTTCGAAGCCCGCAGCATCAAAGTTGAGCGCCTTGTAATCAAAACGGACAAAATGTGTACGCAAAAAGGAAGTCTACGGCTGGTTCAGATTTCAGATGTTCACATAGGACTGATGACGGACACCGACTCTATTTCCCGGATGCTAAATGTTGTCCGGAATGCTAAGCCGGATCTCCTTATATCGACGGGAGACCTTGTTGACGGTCAGATAAACAGCATTCAGAAGGTCCTTCCCCTGTTGCAAGACATTAAGCCTCGGCTGGGCAAATATGCAATTACGGGAAACCATGAATTTTATGCCGGTATTTCTGCTGCTCAGGAATTTACTGAAAAAGCAGGTTTTGTAATGCTCCGTGGTGACGGGATTACGATTGATGGATCGATTAATATTGCTGGGATTGATGATCCGGCCGGGCGGCCGGCCGGTCAATACCGGCCTGTAGTGGAATCGAAGTTGCTCGAGACCCTGCCGGTGCAGCATTTTACACTTCTCTTGAAGCATCAGCCGATCGTTGACAGGAACTCTCTTAACCAATTCGATCTTCAGTTGTCGGGCCATACCCATAAGGGCCAGATTTTTCCCTTCAGCTTGATCACTCGATGGTATTTTCCTCTTCATGCTGGGTCCTTCCGGCTTTCCGATCTTTCGAGTCTTCACGTCAGCAGGGGAACCGGAACCTGGGGACCTCCCATTCGTTTTCTTGCACCTCCGGAGGTTACAATTATCGATATTATTCCTTCCAACAAGTCAGGCAAAAGCCACTGATCATGGATATTATTACGTCACATATTCAGGTCGATTTCGATGCCCTAGGATCAATGCTGGCAGCGAAGTTGCTGTATCCTGAAGCCCTGCTTGTTTTCCCGGGGGCGCAGGAAAAAAGTGTGCGCGATTATCTGATGAGCGCTCCGCCCTTAATTCGGGAAGATATGGTGAAACTGCGGCAATTGGATCTCAATGCCGTTACAACGATGATCATTGTGGATACTCGTCAGGCGGCCCGCATTGGAAATTTTTCACATATTCTGGGGCGCCAAGGTCTGACGATTATTCTTTATGATCACCACGGCTCCTCCCCTGATGATATTCGGGGAAACATGGAGTATTGCGAAGAATTGGGATCAAATGTGGCTCTGATGGTAAAAATACTTAACGAACAAGGAATTCAACCTCCACCTGAAATTGCCACGGTCATGGCCATGGGGCTCTATGAGGATACCGGTTCTCTTCTGTTTCCCTCCACAACACCGGACGATTGCAAGGCTCTGGCTGATCTGATGAGCTGGGGGGCAGACATGGATCAGATATCGAGGGCGATTTCCCGGGAACTCAATGCTGAACAGGTCGATGTTTTGGATCAGTTGATCAAAAACATCAAGATTTTAGAAGTCAATGGACTCCATGTCGTCGTTTCGAAGGCATCATCACCGGTTTATGTGGAAGACTTTGCCGTTCTCGTTCATAAGCTGAGGAGCATGTATTCTGCTGATGCCTTTTTCTCCTTGGGGCAAATGGGGGAGCGAATTTATCTAGTCGCCCGGAGTGCGCAGCCGCAACTCAATGCAGCCCAGATCGCGGCTTTCTTCGGCGGCGGAGGACATGCCTCGGCGGCAGCGGCATCAATAAGAGATCTTAATTTAAATCAGGTTGAATCTTTGCTGATCAAATATATCCGTCAGGAGACCAAGCCGCTCATTGTGGCCAGGGATATCATGACCTTTCCAGTCAAGGGAATCTATCTCGATGACACTATCAACAAGGCGAGCGAGCTCCTCAATAAATATCATATAAATGCTCTGATTGTGAAATCGGCTGACGATCATGTGCGGGGCATTGTCACCCAGCAGGTGGTCAGTCGTGCTCAGGGACATAATCTCGGGGATGCGAAAATCAGGGATTATATGATCCGGGATGTTCACGTGGTCAGGCCGGGGGCTTCAGTCGGAGAGATTCGAAGCTTGGTGGTTGATGGAAATCAAAGGCTTCTCCCCGTGGTTGAGGACCGCAAGGCCGTGGGGGTCATCACGCGAACGGACCTAATGAGAATCCTGCATGAAAAAATGACTAAAATCGAAAAGGGCGCATCAGGAGAAATTAAGGGGAAATCTATTCGGTACCTGCTAAGAGAAAGGATACCCAAAGAGTTCTATGAATTCCTGAAGGAAGCAGGGGAACTGGCAGAGTCCATGGGATTCAATCTCTTTCTTGTCGGGGGAATTGTCAGAGACTTGATTATGCGTGTTGAAAATCTGGATGTCGATCTCGTGGTTGAAGGGGATGGAGTGGTCTTTGCCAAAGCACTGGCCGGCACCTTGGGCGCGAAGGTATCGCCTCATGACAAGTATAAAACTGCCGTGGTCAGACTGCCCGGGGGGCAAAGGGTAGACATCGCCACTGCAAGGCTCGAATATTACCGAGTTCCAGGGGCGTTTCCCGAGGTTGAAGAATCGACGCTCAAACTGGATCTTTACCGGAGAGACTTCACTATTAATACGATGGCCATAGCCTTGAATCCCCACCGTTTCGGCGAATTGATCGATTTCTTCGGTGGACAACGGGATATTAGGGAAAAAAAGATAAGAGTGCTACATTCGTTGAGCTTTGTAGAAGATCCTTCAAGGATTCTCCGTGCCGTCCGTTTTGAAAATCGTTGTGGTTTCTCGTTGGGCAAACAAACGATTTCCCTTATTCATTCAGCTATTCATGCCGGTTTTCTCCGAGGAATACCGGGGAAAAGGATCTTTCATGAAATGCTACAGATCCTTCAGGAAGATGAGCCGATCCGCTGCATGGATCGGCTCAATGAACTGAAGGTATTGGAAGCCATCCATCCGGATCTGGTTTTTAATGAGCGGATTCGGGAAGAATTTGCATCAGTTAAAGAAACGCTTTTATGGTTTCGGCTTCTCTATACCCATGAAAAAGTCCGGGCTTGGTTTCTCTATTTTCTGGTCCTGACTGAACCTATGAAACCCCAAACGGTCATGGCTCTTGGAGAAGCTTTTGGATTACGGCGGGAAGATTCTGATATAATTCTTGCTTCACGGGAACGAGTGAAAAATGTCATGAAATCTTTGGCTGCCATACCTGAAATCCAGCCGTCGCAGGCGGTCGGCATTCTGGAAAAAGTGTCTCTGGAAGAAATTCTTTATGCCATGTCCCGTTCACGACAGGAGAACTTTAAAAGAATCTTCTCCTCTTATATCACCACCTGGCGCCACTATCGCCCCCCGATAAGTGGGACTGACCTTTTAGCCATCGGATTTTTCTCTGATCAGAATTTGGGCAGATGTTTAAAAGAAATCCGTGATCGAGGATTGAACGGGGAAATCCGTGATTATGCCGGCGCCCTGGATTTTGCCAAAACCTATCTTGAAGCGATGAAGCGATCATAGAATTTATGCCTTCATCCTTCCCAAGTTTATAAGGCTATCACTTGTTTTTAAAAATGAGTGAGAGGACGTTTCCCTATTTGATAAACGTTAAAACCAATTTCAAAACAATGCCGGGAATCCAGAATGTTCCGACCGTCGAAGATAAAAGCCGGCTTTTCGGCACTACGGTAAAGCCGGGCGTAGTCCAGATTTCCATACAGAGCCCACTCGGTCATGATCGCAATTGCATGGCAACCCTTTGCAGCCTCGTAAGGATCATCCACGAATAGAACCCTGCCCTGGATATCAGCCAGGTCTATTCGGGCATTTTTGAGAGCCTGAGGATCCGTAATCACAACTTCCGCCTGCTCCTCCAGAAGCCTTTTGGCCACGTAAATGGCCGGGCTTTCCCGTGTATCGCCTGTATTGGCTTTAAATGCGAAACCGAACAGGCAGATCCGTTTGCCGGCCAGGGTGTTGAACATGGCCGTCAACATATTTCGGACAAATCTTTCTTGTTGATAGTTGTTGATTTTGACAACACCTTCCCAGTAATCGGCCACATCATCCAGGCCATAGTGGCGGCAAAGATAGACGAGATTGAGTATGTCTTTCTTGAAACAAGAGCCGCCAAAACCGATACTGGCATTCAGAAAACGTGAACCTATTCGGCTGTCAGCACCTACCGCTTTTGCCACTTCGGACACGTCGGCCTCTGTCATTTCACAAAGAGCGGAAACGGCATTGATGGAGGAAACACGCTGTGCCAGGAAAGCATTGGCCACCAGTTTGGAAAGTTCACTACTCCAGATGTTGGAGGTGATAATCTTTTCTCGGGGGACCCAGTTGGCAAAAATTTCGACCAGAGTTTCTCTGGCTTTCAATCCTTCTTCCGTTTCCCGCGAACCGATGAGGACTCTGTCAGGATTCTTTAAATCGTTGATGGCGGTCCCTTCGGCTAGGAATTCAGGATTGGAAAGGACATCAAAACGAACGCCGTTTTGTGTGGCGTTCAGAATGCGTTCCATGGCTAGTGCGGTACGTACGGGTAGGGTGCTTTTTTCAATTATGATCTTTGGTGATGTGGAATTCTCCAGTATTTGGCGTGCCGTTTTTTCCCAATATTGAAGATCTGCAGCCATGCCGGCGCCAGTTCCGAATGTTTTTGTCGGCGTATTGACACTGACGAAAATGATGTCGTTTTCCCTGATGCCTCGTTCGATATCCGTGCTGAAAAAAAGATTCCGGTTTCGCGTGGCTTTGACAAGTTCATCCAAGCCCGGCTCGTAGATAGGCAAGAAGTCCGAATTCCACTGGGCGATGCGCTCGGGATTGATATCCACAATCGTCACCTTGTACTGAGGGCATTGGTGGGCGATCATCGCCATCGTCGGACCGCCGACATATCCGGCGCCTATGCAGAGGATATTTTTCTGAAATTCCATAACTGCTCCAATATGTTAAGATTAAAATTTTCTGTTTCTATTAAGCTTCTTCCTGAAGTAGTCGATCGTTCGTGCCAGTCCTTCTTCCAGTGATGTTTCAGGTTGCCAACTCAGTATCTTGCCGGCCAGGGTAATGTCAGGTTGCCGTTGGATCGGATCATCCTGGGGCAGTGGTTGAAAAATAATTCTTGATGAAGAATCCGTCATAGCAATGATTTTCTCCGCTAGTTCAAGAATGGTAATTTCCTCAGGATTTCCAAGATTGACCGGTCCAGAAATATCTTTCGGTGTCGCCATCATACTGGTCAAACCTTTAATTAGATCATCTACATAGCAGAAGGATCGGCTCTGCGAACCGTCGCCATTAACGGTGATATCCCTTCCTGACAGGGCCTGAATAATGAAAGTGCTGATGACCCTCCCGTCGTTTAAAGCCATGTGTGGACCGTAGGTATTGAAAATCCGGACAATTTTAACATCAAGGCCATTCTGGCGATGGTAATCCATCATCAGACATTCCGCGGCCCGTTTTCCTTCATCGTAGCAGCTGCGAATGCCGATTGGATTCACTCGTCCCAAGTAAGATTCATGTTGGGGACGGATCTCGGGGTCACCGTAGACTTCCGAGGTTGATGCTTGAAGAATTCTGGCTTTTACTCGCTTGGCAATTCCCAGTGTATTGATGGCGCCCATTACATTGGTTTTGATAGTCTTAATCGGATTGCACTGATAATGTATAGGAGAAGCAGGACATGCCAGATTATAAATCTGGTCAACTTCCAGATACACGGGCATGGTGATATCGTGACGAATAAGTTCGAACCGCGGGTTGCCGATCATAGAAAGAATATTGTCCTTACTGCCGGTGAAAAAATTGTCGAGGCAGAGGATGTCATGTCCTTCAACAAGCAATTGCTCGCATAGATGGGAACCCAGAAATCCGGCGCCGCCGGTAATCAATATTCGCATTCCAGAATGCC
>MVQR01000052.1:0-7500 GCA_002067815.1 Syntrophus sp. PtaB.Bin001
CAATTTTCTTCAGTTTTCAAAGAACAGTTTCATTATTTATGCGGGTTGCAGCCCGTATTTTTCAGGACGGACTAAGTAAGCATCCTATGTTTTTATTCTCTAAAGCTTTTTATCATCCATTTGACTCGTCAGCTACGCCCTGTTTGAACCCTCCGGATTCCGTTTTGGATTCCCGGACTACTTGACGGGGTGCTTGTTTATAATATCGATCTTTCTCACTATAGATACACCCGCAATATTGCTGTCGATATATACCACGGGATTTTGAGATACGAATTCCACTTTCCCATCCTTCTCGAAAGTCGTGATAGATAAAGCTTACCCCGCTTTCCTTTGCCAGGTTTTCACCAATACTACGAATCAATTCATGATTTTGATATTTGCTGTACAAAAGCGTAGAAGTAAATCCATCGTATTTGCCTTTTTTTGCGATATGCACCGCATAACTCATTCTACTGTAATAACAGAAACGGCAACGATCACTTTCACGAAATACGACAGTCCTCAAAAATTGTTCCAAGTCGTAATTATCCTTCCATATGATCGGTAGATTTTCCTCCTCCGCATATGCCCGCAAGGCGTCTCGGCGTCGACAATACTCAAGATAAGGATGGATGTTTGGATTGAAGAAAAACCCATGAACATCATGGTTGCAGTCCCTCAGAAACTTTAAAGGATAAATCGTGCAGGGCGCACAGCAGACATGCATTAATATTTTCATAAACAGAAATTACTGAAATTAAAATAATTCCTTTTGTCCAACTTCGAATTTTCTTTTCCCGAAATGTTCGTACGCTTTTTTTGTGGCTATCCTGCCGCGTGCCGTCTTTTGTAGATAGCCTTCCTTTATCAGATAAGGCTCATAAACGTCTTCAATTGTCGTTTTTTCTTCCCCGACTGTAGCACATAATGTGTCAATGCCTACTGGTCCGCCACCGTAATTCTCGATTATGGACAAAAGAATACTCCGATCCATTTGATCAAATCCTCTGTCATCAATTTCCAGCATTTCCAGCGCGTGAACAGCGACAGCCCTTTTTATTATCCCCTCCCCCTTTACCTGGGCATAGTCTCTGACCCTTTTAAGGAGACGATTGGCAATTCTCGGCGTACCTCTTGAACGTTTTGCTATTTCGAGAGCGCCTGAATGCTCGATTTCAATGGACATAATGCTTGCAGAACGGTTTATGATCTTCGTCAATTCTTCAACAGCATAATAATCAAGTCTGAAACTTATCCCAAACCGGTCTCTCAGTGGCGAAGTAAGTAACCCGGCTCTTGTTGTCGCACCCACCAATGTAAACTTCGGGATGTCCAATTTCATACTTCGTGCGGACGGCCCTTGCCCAATCACAATGTCGATATAAAAGTCTTCCATCGCCGGGTACAGGATTTCTTCGACGGAATGAGGAAGTCGATGAATTTCATCAATGAAGAGGATGTCATAATCTTTCAGATTTGTCAGAATTGCCGCCAGATCTCCCGGACGTTCAATAACAGGTCCCGAAGTTACCTTGATATTGAATCCCATTTCTCTGGCAATAATAAGCGCCAGCGTTGTTTTACCCAAACCGGGAGGTCCATAAAGCAGGACATGATCGAGGGCCTCTTTCCTTTTTTGGGCCGCCTCAACAAAAATGGGCAGAGTTTTCTTTATTTTTTTCTGACCAACATATTCCTTGATGCTATGGGGACGTAATGTCGTTTCATAAACATTATCTCCATCCATGCATTCAGGACTCACCAGATCATCTCTCTTCATAGCCTTCCATAAAATGGATACTTTATTTATTTTTTAAAATACAAACATTAGAGTCCATTCAAACAAACGCTCTGCGACACCTAATATCCAATTACCCCAGACATCCGACTTTATCTGGAATCAACCCGCTTTTCGAATTCTATCAATCCTATTATTTCACTCTGATAACACATCGTCACTACTGATATTTTTTGGATTAACTCATGCAATGAGGGACACACTTTATATCGGTTCGCCAAACGATTCATCCGGTTTATGAATCTTATTTCCGTTTGGCTACATGGCCAGTACTTTCAGCGCTTTCTTCAGGATCACATCCAATGATTTATTTTCACCACCCTCTGAAATGACTCGATCAATTGCATCCTTTGCTGCCTGGCTCTTATACCCCAGATTTATCAACGCGGAGATGGCATCCTCTTCCATAACGCTCTGATCGATTGCATCCTTTTTATTATTTATGAAGGTTATCTGCTCTTTGGATGTCCATTCAGATACTTTGTCCCGAAGTTCCAAAATGACTCTTTGTGCCATTTTTCTTCCAAGACCCGGAACTTTCAGAAGACGCTTCAAATCATTATTTGCTATGGCATGAATAAGTTCACTCGAGTTGATCCCGGACAACACATTTACCGCAAGGCGCGGACCGATACCGGAAACCGAAATCATCAACTTGAAAAGCTGTTTTTCGTTTTCTGTGCAAAAACCCACGAGAAGTATTGAATCCTGTTTAAAAAAGGTATAAACGAACAAACTGACTTCGCTTCCCACGTCGGGTAGTTCATAATACGTGGATAGCGGAATCATTACCTCATAGCCGATCCCGTGATTATCAATGATAACCATCGATACGGTTTTAAGTATCAGTTTTCCTCGAATCTGCGCAATCATGGATTATATGTGATTTTTCTTCTGATGGTTGAGATGACATATGGCTACTGCGATTGCGTCTGAAGCATCTGCGGGAGGAAGCTCTGACAATTTCATAATGACTTTTATCATGTTCTGTACTTGAATTTTCTCAGCATGACCATAGCCGACCACTGCTTTTTTTATTTCAAGCGGCGTGTATTCAAACACAGGCAAATGATGTTTTGAACCTGCCAAAATAGCCACCCCCCTTACGTGCCCCTGCTTGATTAAACTCTTGATATTTTTACCGTAAAATATATCCTCAATCGCGACCGCATCAGGCTGTTCACGTTCTACAAGAGAAAACAATTCATCATAGATTTTCTCCAATGATGAAGTGAATGATGTTCCTCTTTTTAACCTGATTTCTCCATGGACAATATCAATATACCGCTCCTGAATTTGCTCCACGATTCCAAAACCCGTAACAACACTTCCCGGATCAATTCCCAACACTTTCAATCTCATAATCCATAACTCATGTGGTATTTTAAAGTTAACCTTTACGCATAACCCGAATGCAGACAATCAACCAAGTGCTCAGAGAGTCATCAGTCACATTTCTTTGACAATTATGATGCTTTTGCATTATCTCTAAAGATTTTTATTGCTCTTTATTGATAATAAACCACAATTTTTAATGAAGGCACATTATCAAAGCTGCTATTTATAACCTATGCACTTAATTTTTCCATAATCTCATCTGGTATATCGAAATTTGCATAGACATTCTGAACATCGTCATTGTCTTCTAATTTTTCGATCATTTTCAGCATCTGTTCGGCTTTCCCCTCATCCAATCTTATTGTATTCTGAGGTACCATTTCGATGGAAGCCTGAACATATTTCATGCCCTTTCCTTCCAATACATCTCTTACTTTATCAAACATTGATGGGTCTGTTATCACATCCATTTGGCTTTCTTCTTCACGAATATCTTCAGCTCCCGCTTCCAAGGCTAATTCCATCAATGCATCTTCATCGATTAAATCCCTATCAAACACGATGCTTCCTTTTTTTTCAAACAACCATGACACACATCCATTCTCCCCAAGATTGCCACCGTGCTTTGAAAATATATGCCTGATTTCAGCAACGGTCCTATTTTTATTATCTGTCATGACCTCGACGAGAACGGCAACTCCGCCGGGTCCATATCCTTCATATGTAACTTCTTCGTAACTTTCGCCTCCCCCTATCTCTCCGGTCCCTTTTTTTATCGCTCTGTCTATATTATCCCTCGGCATATTTTCATTCTTGGCTGCCAGAATGGCCTGCCTCAGTCTGGAGTTTCCTTCAGTGTCTCCCCCTCCCAATCTTGCAGCCAAAGTAATTTCTTTAATGATTTTAGTAAATATCTTTCCTCTCTTTGAATCAATAGCACCTTTTTTTCTTTTGATTGTACTCCATTTTGAATGACCTGACATTCATTCTTCTCCTTTTTCTACAGAATCTTTTATAAACATCTCAACCTTCGCACAAATTTAAGGGAGCCTATCATCTTGTTCACAGAGATGGTCGTGATAAATTGGATAGTTAACAGGTATTTACAATTGGGAGACTGCTCTTGCAGGGTTTCATGCCGCGATCTGTTTTGCGTTTTAAATTAAGGTAAACCATAAACTGGGGATTTCCTAGTAAAGCACTGGTACCATCTCTTTTCATTGTAAAAAGTAAAATAGGTATCCAAACCCTTCTTGGTTTCTTCCATATAATTGTGAGCCTTCAGATAAATATCATCATATTTGACGCTTTTCCATAGCCCTCCGATAAAGACATTTTCCATCCAACAACCTTTTTTATCCATGCTGATTGCAATGCCTCTGCTATGGAGAGCTTCTGTGAATACAACAGCAGTAAACTGGCTTCCCTATTGCGTCTTAATATTTCAGGACAGATATATTGGTTCATTGCTTCTTCCAGTTCATCTACACAGCATGAACTGTCCATGGTGTTGGACCTTCGCCAGAAATGGGCTATCCTGCTTGCCCAGTCCATGTTTGCCGCAATATAACAGAATCACTTGGCCATTAGAATATATGGTTGAGTAGACCGTGGGACTTTCACCCCAAGCCCCTCCGAGAACCGGACGTGAACCTCTCGCTCTCATCCGGCTTCTACCACTCAAGCCATATGGCAGCATCCAAGCTCCCAGTGAATGAAAAGCCTTTGATTTCCCTGGGCAAGTTGTCGCAAATAACAACGCGCCTGCTTTTTGTGGGAGGCAAAACGTTTATATTTACGACGTACACAACGAATCAGATAGCCGTTGATGTTCTTCCAAATCCAGCCGATTTCGGTTGGATAGAATCGACCGTAATAAGCGATCCAACCGCGGATCTTCGCCTTGAACATGTTCGACAAATCATCGAGTGTTTTGTCGTTCTTTAACTGGATATGCCGCCTGCAAATTTCCCGATTGATGTCTTTCCTGGATGATCGGCTGATTGCCGGAAGAAAATTCGCATGGATACAATGACTTTCGGATAAGCACCGTTGCGGGCGTAACATGAAGCCCAAAAAGTCGAAGTTGATCACGTCATGCTCCTCGGAGCTATTCCTATCCTTACAGTACACCATCCGGGATTTTTCCGGGTGAATGTCGAACTCTACAACCCAGTCATGAAACCAGCAGCGTTGACGCGTTTTGGCAATAGCATCATGAGCAGACTTGCCAGCCCGGTAGCCAAATTGATCTTGATCAAATATTTGATCAAGTATCGCTTCCAGCACCCTCTTCACCACGGACTGAGCAATCCGATCCGAAACAGTCGGTACACCCAGTATCCACGTTCCTCCTGTTTTCTTAGGTATCGGTACCGCCCTGACCGATGGCGGGAAGTAACTTCCCGATGACCTTCGATTCCATAACCGATACAGATTATCCTTCAGATTAACCACGAACACATCAATCGATTCTTTATCTATGCCTGCTGCATCTCCTCTAGTTTTCAAGTCCCGGTTGGCTTCCCATACCAAGTGTTTGGATATGTCAGATGACTTTGCTGATTTCACCGGCTCTTCCTGATTTTCAGTTGGCCCAAAATCTTGCCGAGTGGCCAAGTCCCTTCGCTCCCATTACAGAAGTTTCATCACTACTACGGACTTGTCCGCCCTTTTGCCGCGCATCGATACTATCTGCTTCACGGTTTATCCGCTTGTGCCTTTCTCTTTAATATCGTGGCAACAGGTTCCAGCAGTTCAACATAAGAGCCCGAATCAATCTCACGCCACATCTATGACGGGCATCGTCTGGCCAGTCAGCAGACGTCTTCCAGCTCGTCCCGGGACAACATCACCTCCCCGGTCTTGGCAACCATCTTTACGTTTTCGGCACGTGTACATTTGTTCATTTGCATTCTTCTTCCTGATCCACACCTGATGCTTTCACTGCAGTTTTCCGTAACGCTTACGACATCCGGATCTTTACCAGCACCGCTTACGGTGGTTTGCAGCCTGCTTCTGCAAGCTGGCTTCTATGTGTCATACCCTCATCTCTCATGCCGCTTCCAGCAGCACACTGATATCTCGGTCGTCCACATCCAGTATTCCCTGTTAATCTCAAGTCCTCGTAGTAAATATCGGTATTTTACATGCTTCAAATAAGGCGGCAAAAATTCCATTTCTGCATGCAAGTGCCCCGCTGCCCATACAGCGCTTCAGTTGACATATCAGATCTCGCCCCTATATGATTCCCATAACTCATTGCAAATCTAACTGTTTCCATAAAGGGGCAGGCCACATATTTCACTAATCTGACGCATCAGTTCAATGTCTTTTGCACTCACCCGCTTTGCCATGTATTGAAACATCGAGAAGCCGTCATTTCTGAGTCACTGGAAAGGGCTTCTCTCTGTCAATCATCCTTTTGAACTCGTTTCGACTCTGTGAGCCATCGCTCCAAATAAAAAATCTCAATCGTCCAGACTCCTATACTTGCCTCTTTTGGCATGATAATCCCTTATGCTTGGCCCCTGATCATTCCTCCCTGTCTTTGCTGAATATTTCTTCTGAGTGTTCAAAAAGCGGCTTCTTCCAATCTGTAATTTGATTTAAAATTGTCCTTATACTGTGGGGAAAGCTTAACGATCATCTCTTGAAAGCTTCTAATGCCACTTTTGCTTTGAGTGCTGATGCATGTTTCCCTCTCGGTCTTTTGCTCATTTGTTGCTCATCCTTCAGGGTATTACAGAGCATCTTTCTCACTTCTGCACCTGTCAGTTTTTCCCGACCAGCTCTACTTTTTGCTTATCTGCTATCAAATGATAGCTTCTATTTCCTCTTCGAATAAGTCTACACTATATATCACAGGTCGCTAAAGGCAATGATTTTAAATACTCATCTTTATAAGTCTCATTTTATTTAAAGCAAAACAAATTAAATCTTCTTTAAAAATATGTAAAGGAGTTTTATAAAAAAACAGACCCCTTTGCCTGTTGAGACAAAGGGGTCTGTTTTTTATAATTTCGGCGGCGTCCTACTCTCCCACACGGTCGCCCGAGCAGTACCATCGGCGCAAAAGAGCTTAACTTCCGTGTTCGGAATGGGAACGGGTGTTTCCTCTTTGCCATAGCCACCGAAACATTATGAACTATCATTTCGTCAACTACAATCTGAATGCGAAGATTTAAATAATATATTATGGTCAAGCCTCACGACCGATTAGTATCAGTTAGCTCAACACATTACTGTGCTTGCACATCTGACCTATCAACCTCATGGTCTATAAGGGGTCTTCAGTTTCTATGTCTCCATAGAAAGGGATATCTCATCTTGAGGTGGGCTTCCCGCTTAGATGCTTTCAGCAGTTATCCCTTCCGAACTTA
>MVQR01000053.1 GCA_002067815.1 Syntrophus sp. PtaB.Bin001
AGACAGCGTTCATTTTCACATCGGGTCCGCACTGGATCGTGTGCATCCGGTACTTATCGATCAAATCCAGAAGGGATTGTGTTTCGCCTGCCGGGATGATGAATCCTGCCAACCGGATTGCCAGGAACAGGCGCAGTTTATCGTAAACCGCTTTCTGCAAAGGCTGCCGGTCATCAAGCAATTGCTCATGACGGATGCCTATGCGGCTTACGAAGGAGATCCGGCAGCCTCCAGTCTCGATGAAGTCATCTTCTGTTACCCGGGCTTGCTGGCGCTGACAAATCACCGCTTGGCCCATGAGCTATACAAACTCAGCGTACCTTTTATACCCCGCATGATCGCGGAACAGGCTCACAGTATCACCGGGATCGACATTCACCCCGGCGCCCAGATCGGAGAATCTTTCTTCATTGACCATGGCGCTGGCGTCGTGATCGGCGAAACGAGCATTATTGGCGACAAGGTCCGGATCTATCAAGGCGTCACCCTGGGGGCGAAGAGCTTCCAGCGGGATGAAAACGGTATGCTGATCAAAGGGGTGCCGCGCCATCCGATCCTCGAAGATGAAGTCATTGTCTATTCCGGGGCTACGATTCTGGGGAGAGTTAGCATCGGCCGGGGATCGATTATCGGAGGGAATGTCTGGCTGGTCGACAGCGTGCCGCCAAACAGCCGTATCACCCAGGCGCAGGCCTGTCAGAGTGATTTCAGCGACGGGGCGGGGATTTGAATAAACGGGAAAGGTTGGGATATTGAAGAAAAAGGTAATGATGGCCATCAGCGGTGGTGTGGATTCTTCTGCAGCCGCCTGCATTTTGAAGGATGAGGGATATGAGGTTGCCGGGGTCACCATGTGCCTCGGCGTGCGCGAGGAAGGAAACAGAGTGCGCTGTTGCGGAACGGAGGCCATTGAGGATGCCCGGGTTGTCTGCGGAATGCTGGGAATTCCCCATTACGTCCTGGACTATGCGCCTTTGCTGGAAACCTGTGTAATAGAAAAGTTTGTCAGCGAATATCGTCGGGGAAGGACGCCTAATCCCTGCATTGACTGCAACCGCTATCTGAAATTTGGCCGTTTGCTGCAGCAGGCCCGCGCCATGGGCTTCGATTACCTGGCTACCGGCCATTATGCGAAGATAGAGAAAATAAAAGACCGGTGGGCTTTGAAGAAGGCAAATGATTTGGCGAAGGATCAGACTTATTTTCTTTATCCCATTCCTGCTGAAGATTTGGAACATATTTTATTTCCCCTTGCCGACCTAACGAAAGAGGAAGCACGGGAAATCGCAAGAAAGGCCGGTCTGCCCGTGGCGGAAAAGCCGGAAAGCCAGGATCTGTGCTTCGTTACTCAGGACAGTTATCGGGAATTTCTTCAGGAGCAGGGATGTCCCGTCCAGCCGGGACCCATTGTCGACCGTTCAGGGAGAATCCTGGGAGAACACGAAGGGACCGTATATTATACGATCGGTCAGCGGCACGGGCTTCGGATCAGCTCTCCTTATCCCTTGTATGTCGTAGCCATCGATGTTGCCGGAAATTCCGTTATTGTCGGCGAAAAGAAGGATGTTTACTCGCCGGGCCTGATAGCCGGCGATTTGAACTGGCTGACTCCTGAACGACCGCGGAAAGCGGAAGCCAAAATCCGGTACCGGAAGAGAAACTCTCCCTGTCGCATCGTCTATGAAGGAGAGCGAATCCGGCTGTATTTTGAGGAGGATCAGGACGCAATTACCCCCGGTCAGGCCGTAGTCCTTTATCAAGGGGATGAAGTCCTGTGTGGAGGAGTAATCGAAGAAGTGCTGCATCACGAAGAATCGACTGACTATCATACGTAAAGCAATGAATTATCAAAGCTAACAGGAAATTATTTAAAGTGAAGCTTTATAGAAGCATATCGAATCTTAACGCGGATAATGAAACCTGCGTTCAGTATCATTTCAGGGGGAATTTTTGGGAGAATATTGTTGGTGTTCTCCTCTATTTGATGTTCTGACCTTTCAAAAAGTGGAAATCCGGATCGCTTTTCGGCGACAAGCTAAAATAAAGAGAAAGCGGCAAAAATTCAAATGAAGCTCCTTTTATATATTTATAATAATGAGAGGTTAAACTAATATGTCAAAGAATTCCTTTAAGAGAGAAACTCTACTTCTGCATGGCGGCCAGGAACCAGACCCAACGACAGGCTCCCGGGCCGTTCCCATCTATCAGACCACATCCTATCAGTTCCGGGATACTGAACATGCCGCCAACCTGTTTGGCCTGAAAGAATTCGGAAACATCTATACGCGATTGATGAATCCGACAACGGACGTATTGGAAAAGCGGATTGCACTGCTCGACGGCGGAGTGGGTGCGTTAGCAACGGCAAGCGGTCAGGCCGCGATTACACTGGCCCTGCTCAATATCGCCCAGGCCGGGGATGAGATAGTTTCCGCCGATAATCTCTATGGCGGCACATATAATCTTTTTCACTACACCTTTCCCCGTCTGGGGATTAAAGTGAACTTCATCAAGTCCAACGACCTGGACGCCCTGGAGAAGGCAATTACGCCGAAGACCAAGGCATTCTACGCCGAATCTCTCGGCAATCCCAAGCTTGACGTGACCGACCTTGAAGGTGTGTCGTCAATAACACGAGCCCACGGCATTCCCTTTGTCCTGGATAACACGGTGTCGCCTTACCTGCTGAAACCCTTCGATTTCGGCGTGGACATTATCGTCTACTCGGCAACCAAGTTTATCGGGGGGCACGGCACCTCCCTGGGCGGCGTTATCGTCGATTCGGGGAAGTTCGACTGGACAAGCGGCAAATTCCCACTTATCGCCGATCCCGACCCAAGTTATCACGGAGTGAACTTTGTGGAAGCCCTGAAGCCGCTGGGAAACATCGCTTATATCATCAAGGCGAGAGTAACCTTGCTGCGGGATATTGGACCCACCCTGTCGCCCTTTAATGCCTTCCTCTTTCTCCAGGGATTGGAAACGCTGCATCTGCGGATGGCTCGTCACGCCGAAAACGCCCTGGCTGTTGCAAATTATCTGAAGAAGCATCCCAAGGTATCCTGGGTCAATTATCCCGGATTACCCGACAGTCCGGAAAAGGCGAAAGCTGATAAATACCTGCCCGCAGGTGCGGGGGCCATCCTCGGTTTCGGGATCAAGGGGGGGCTGGAATCCGGGAAGAAGTTCATCGACTCACTATCGCTCGTTTCCCATCTGGCCAATGTCGGAGATGCCAAAACACTGGCCATTCATCCGGCGACGACCACTCATCAACAGTTATCACCGGAAGAGCAATTAGCAACAGGTGTCACCACGGATTTTGTCAGACTTTCCATAGGTATTGAGCACATTGATGACATTCTGGCAGATCTTGAACAGGCGTTCGAAAAGGTGCCCTGAATCGACCAGAACAAAATTAAGTTACGTAATTCTGAACCCTAAGCCCGGCTTGAAACAGGACGCCGCTGTGGACGGCCGCAGCCGGGTTTCAATTAACGAATCAGGAGGATGAGAATCATGAAACGAATCTATGAAGACAACTCCCGTTCCATCGGCAACACGCCTTTGGTAAAACTGAATTCACTGACTCGGGGATTTCCGGCGACTGTCCTTGCCAAAGTGGAAGGACGCAATCCCTCCTATTCGGTAAAATGTCGAATCGGCGCTGCCATGATCTGGGATGCCGAAGAACGGGGCCTGCTGCGGCCAGGCATGGAAATTATCGAGCCAACCAGCGGCAATACGGGGATTGCCCTTGCGTTTGTGGCGGCCGCCCGAGGTTATAAACTGACCCTGACCATGCCCGAGACCATGAGTCTCGAAAGGCGTCGTGTATTAGCGGCCTTCGGCGCAAATCTCGTTTTGACACCTGGAGCGGAGGGAATGAAAGGAGCCATCAGCCGGGCGGAAACAACAGCGGCTGCGGCGCCGGAACGCTATTTTCTGCCCCAGCAGTTCAAAAATCCAGCAAATCCCACCATCCATGAGAAAACCACCGGTCCGGAGATCTGGACGGATACCGACGGAACGGTGGATGCCCTCGTTTCCGGCGTCGGCACTGGCGGCACGATTTCTGGGGTATCGCGGTACGTTAAAAAGACGCAAGGCAAGCAGATTCTGTCTGTAGCGGTAGAGCCCAAGGAAAGTCCGGTAATTTCTCAGAAACTGGCCGGGGAGGAGCTTAAGCCCGGTCCGCACAAGATTCAGGGAATCGGTGCGGGTTTTATCCCCGACACCCTGGATCTGTCTTTAGTGGATCGGGTGGAACAGGTGGCAAGCGATGAGGCTGTCCAGACGGCCCGGCGGCTTGCCAAGGAAGAAGGAATTCTGGTGGGCATTTCGAGCGGCGCAGCCGTTGCCGCTGCACTGCGCCTGGCCAGTCGAGATGAATATGCGGGAATGACCTTCGTCGTCATCCTCCCGGATGCCGGAGAGCGGTACCTGTCCACTGTTCTGTTTGAGGGGATCGGGGAGTAAAACTTTATTCCTGGAGTATGAGGATGCCCAATTTTACGAAGCGGCATATTGTTGAGCTGCTTAAGGAAACTAATCCGGAAAATATTGCAGAGCTTTATCGTCAGGCAGACCGTGTCCGGCAGGAACAGGTGGGACCGACTGTGCATCTCCGGGGACTGATAGAGTTCTCCAGCTTTTGCCGTAAGGACTGTCTGTATTGTGGACTGCGCCGTTCCAACGGACGTCTTCAACGGTATCGTATGTCGCTGGAAGAAATTTTCGCGGCAGCCGAAAACGCCCGCTTGCTGGGATTTAAAACGGTTGTCTTGCAGTCCGGAGAGGATTCGCATTATTCTCTAGATGATTTCTGTTCACTTGTTGCACGAATCAAGAAAGAACTTCGTGTGGCGGTCACGCTTTGCATCGGAGAACGAACCCGGGAAGAATATGCCCGCTTGAAAGAGGCCGGTGCGGACCGTTATCTGATTCGCTTCGAGACCTCGGACCCGGACTTGTTTGCCCGCATGAAACCCGATTCGACCTATGAAAACCGCTTCCGCTGCCTCCAGGACCTGCGGGAGCTAGGATATCAGGTCGGTTCAGGCAATCTGGTCGGACTTCCGGGACAATCCCTGGAGAGCCTGGCCGATGACATCCTGAAGTTCCGTGAGTTGGAACTGGATATGGTCGGTTTGGGACCCTTCATCTGCAATCCGGATACTCCTCTGTATGGTTTTGCCAACAGTACGCTGGATATGGTGCTGCGGATGACGGCCCTGACTCGTATCGTTACGGAAAACGCCCATATTCCAGCGACGACGGCCACGGGAACCTTGGATGAAACAGGGCGGCAGCAGGCCCTTTCCTGCGGGGCCAATGTAATTATGCCGAACCTGACCCCACCGGAATATCGCAAGCTTTATCAACTCTATCCGGACAAGATCTGCCTGAATGAAGATCCCGGGCAATGCAAGACGTGCGTAACAGGCATGATCGCAGGTCTGGGACGGACCGTCGCCCTGGATAGGGGAGACAGTCTGAGAATATGACTTGTTATTGAGGTTTTTATGAGACATAAAGCCGTCGCCCTTCTTTCGGGCGGCTTGGACAGTACCCTGGCTGTAAAGATGATGATTGACCAGGATGTTGAGGTAGAGGCGGTGCATTTTACCAGCCTCTTTTGCAACTGCACTCCGAAGAAAGCCGGCTGCAAGCTGCAGGCGAGAAAGGTGGCAGAGGAATTTGCCATTCCCATCCGTGTGATCCACAAGGGGATGGATTATATCCGCCTGGTGCGCAATCCGCCACACGGCCATGGCAGCGGCATGAACCCCTGCATCGATTGCCGCATTTACATGCTCCGGAAAGTGAAAGACCTGCTGCCGCAACTCGGAGCTTCCTTCGTGATCACAGGCGAAGTACTAGCCCAACGGCCCATGTCCCAGCATCGCCATACTCTGCGGCTGATCGAGAAAGAGAGCGGTATGGAGGGCCTTATACTGCGCCCCCTTTCGGCGCAGCATTTTGATCCGACACTTCCCGAGCAGGAGGGTTGGGTGGACCGTTCGCAACTTTTGTCTCTGGCTGGACGTTCCCGGAAGCCGCAATTTGAATTGGCTCGAGATTGGGGGATTCGGGATTATCCCTGCCCTGCGGGCGGGTGTCTTCTGACCGACAAGGAGATTGCGGCACGCCTGCGGGATCTCTTTGCCCATGTTGCCGAGGATGATCTGGAGATGTCGGATCTGCACCTTCTCAAAGTTGGAAGGCACTTTCGCTGGAATGGCAATTTGAAGGTCGTATTGGGAAGGGATAAGGAAGAGAATGAACAGATTAAGATGATGTCCAGACCGGGGACTTTCCTGTTTTCTCCTCAGGGGTTCAGGGGGCCGACTGCACTAGCGTCGGGAAGCCCTGATTCAACGACGGAGAAGTGGATTGGGCGACTCATTGCGCGTTACAGCCAAGATCATCTGTCAAATTATATTATTAAGAAACGAAATCACGACGGGGAAGAAACAGTTTTTGAAGTGCCGGATCGCTTAACCGATGAAACCCTGGACGGCTATCGGATCGGGTCGCAGAATTTGCAATGACAAATCAGGAGTTTAAAAAATTATGAACTGGAAAGAACTGGCGCAGGATATTCTGCAGGGAAAGCTCTTAATGCGGGCGGAAGCTCTTGGGATACTGAGCACTTCGGATGACGATCTGCTGGCCATACTTGATGGGGCCTTCCTGATCCGGAGACATTATTTCGGGCGGGATGTGACTGTCCATGTCATCCACAATGCGCGAAGCGGCCTATGCACTGAAGACTGCGCCTATTGCAGTCAGTCGGGTGGCGCCGATACGGAAGCCCCGCGCTATGCCCTGCATACGATTGCACAGCTTCTGGAAGGCGCTCGGGAAGCCCATAAACTGCAAGCATTGCGGTACTGTGTCGTGACCAGCGGGCGGTCGCCTTCGGAAAAGGATCTGGAAGTGATCTGCGAAGCAGTCCGGAAAATCAAGCGAGATGTGCCGATTCAGATCTGCACTTCCCTGGGACTGCTCAACCCGGAGCAGGCGACACGCCTGAAGGATGCGGGTGTGGACCGGTTCAATCACAACCTGGAATCATCTGAACGTTTCTATTCCACCATCTGCACGACCCATAATTATTCCGATCGTAAAAAAACGGCGGAAACGGTCAAAGCCGCCGGAATGGAACTTTGCAGCGGCGGTCTGATCGGAATGGGGGAAACCCTGGAAGACCGCGTGGATATGGCCTACGCACTGCGGGAAGTGCAAGCAGATTCCATTCCTTTAAATTTTCTCGATCCCCGTCCGGGAACAAACCTGGAAAATTTAAACAGGCTGACACCCGCCGAGTGTCTTCGCACTTTGGCCATGTTCCGCTTTGTCCATCCCGACAGGGAAATCCGTGTGGCCGGGGGCCGCGAAGCCTGCCTCGGGGTAATGCAGGTCTTATCCCTCTATGCCGCAAATTCCATCTTCACCACCGGTTATCTGACCACACCGGGTCAGGGCCACAAGGCGGATATGGACATGATCCAAAAAGCAGGATTTCGGGTGACGGACTGGACGGCAGCCTGAAAAGAGATTCTCTCAGATATATAGTCGACACCATTTTACGATTAAAGTATGTAAACAATTGGTGTAGATAAGAATTTAATTGGAAAGAATCATCATAAGTTAAATTCTGATATATTTGACATAATCATGAGCTGTTATTAAATAAAAAAATAAAGGCATCTGGATTTTTGAACCTTTATTGAATACGGAAAAACGAAAAAGTGTAAGGAACGGGAGGAGAGAACCTTGGAAGGATCATCAACAGGAAAAATATTGTCGATAAATGTCAGTAAGAAGACCGGCACTAAAAAAGAGCCTGTAGAAGAATGCCGGGTCATCGTTGATTCCGGTATCGAAGGGGACGCCCATGCCGGTATCTTACCGAATCGCCAGGTCAGCCTGCTGGCTACGGAAAGCATCGAGAAGATAAGAAATAAGGGATTGGATATCAATTACGGCGACTTTGCGGAAAATCTCACGACAGAGGGCATTGTGCTGCATCTTCTTCCTCTGGGAACAAAGCTGAAGATCGGCAAGGATGTTCTTACTGAAGTAACTCAAATCGGCAAGGTATGCCATGACCGCTGTGCGATCTACAATACGATAGGTGACTGTGTCATGCCTCGTGAAGGCATTTTCATCAGGATACTTACTGAAGGCGTCATTCGCGTAGGAGACGAAATAGTCCTTATTTCATAGGAGTATAAAGATTTCAAAAAATACGAAACAGTGACTTCAAAGTTGATGACTGATTCCGGATAGCTGCAAAAGAAGAGCAAAGAAAGTTTCTGGAACAAAGTCATCAACTCTTTCGGAAGAATGGCGTTCATACTTTCGGAACGAAATCCGTACAAGTCGATTTTGACATTAAGGAATACGAATTAATGAAGTTTTGATATGATCTGCGACCACTTTTTCCTGTCCATTCTTAATCATATCCCCGGTTCCGGCTCTGTCACCGGAGAATGATCCCGGACCCATCCTTCAACAAATCCCAACAAAAATTAAAAGTTCTCCAGTGATCGAAAAAGAGTTGCATACAAAGGTTGACAAAAAAGTATTTCTAAATTAATTACTAGCAAAACGATAGTGTTAATAAAAATGGTGTTGAAAGATACTGTCTGAAACTGTCGATAATAACAATGTGTATTTCCGGAATGAAACGAATATATTTGGACAATGCAGCAACAACCCAGGCGGCACCTGAGGTAATCGAGGCCATACAGACTTGCTTCCGGGATATATACGGCAATCCTTCTAGCCTGCACTCATTCGGGTTGGAGGCAAGAGGGATAATAGAGTCGGCACGGCGGAAAATGGCAGCTTTCATTAATGCCTCGCCTGATGAACTGATTTTTACTGGCTCCGGGACGGAAAGCGACAATACAGTCATAAAAGGAATAGCTTTGTCTCTTCAGGATAAGGGCGATCACATCATTACAACGGCGATTGAGCATCATGCCGTTCTCGAACCCATTCATTTCCTAGAAAAGCAGGAATTCAAGATTACTTATCTGCCTAATGATGAGACGGGACTTGTCGATCCAGAGGAGCTGAAAAAGGCTATTACCGGGAAAACCATCCTTGTAAGTGTCATGCATGCCAACAACGAGGTCGGAACGATAGAACCCATCAGGGAGCTCGGCGCCGTCTGCCGGGAGGCCGGCGTCTATTTCCATACAGATGCAGTTCAGACCTTCGGCCATATTCCGATCGATGTCCGGGAAATGAACATCGATCTCCTGAGTGCATCGGCCCATAAACTTTATGGGCCCAAGGGAGTAGGACTTCTGTATGCAAGAAAAGGTGTGAAGATAACTCCGTTGCTTCAAGGCGGCGATCAGGAGAAGCGACGCCGTGCGTCTACAGAGAATACTCCCGGAATCGTCGGATTTGCTAAAGCTGTCGAAGTGGCTGTCTCTGAAATGGAGAAAGAGGCCGTCCGACAGGCACGGTTGCGGGACAAACTGATCGCCGCTTTGCTCGAAGCTGTTCCGGAGAGCAAACTCAATGGCCATAAGGAGTTGCGACTTCCCAATAATGTTAATATTTCGTTCGCCTATGTAGAGGGCGAAGCCATGCTGCTTAATCTCGATATGGAAGGAATTGCCGTTTCCACCGGGAGCGCCTGCACCTCGACTAGCCTTGAGCCGTCCCATGTATTAACCGCCTGTGGCGTGCCGGTTGAACTCTCACATGGTTCACTTCGGCTGTCCCTTGGACGTACGACAACTGAGGAAGAAATTGATCAGGTCATTTCAGTGCTGCCGCCTATAGTTGAAAATCTCAGGGCCATGTCGCCCTTATACCGGAAACAGGGAGTAAAGTGATGGACACCTCATGACGAGTTTGAGTAATCAAAGGAATGTCGGAGAAGTTGAAAATGCAGATGTCATCGTTACTGTCGGAAATTCAAAAAATGCTTGGATATTATGGAACTGTCACTGACGGTGGAGAACGATGTTATAACAGACGTCAAGTTGAGGGGTTAAATGGAAATTTTTGAGATAACAAAGATAACACCAGAGGGGCTTGTTAAAGTAGAAAAGGCTCTAAGCGAAGAAATTCCTCTTACCATTGAAGTTAACGGAAACGAAATTGCCACCATTCTGGCGAGTCCGTCGCATATAGATGACCTGGCAAAAGGTTTTCTCTTTACTTCGGGCATGATTTCAGGAGTATCGGAAATCAGGAACCTATTCGTCGATATGGACCGCTTTAGGGCTGTTGTCGAGGTTGAAGGTGATCTGAAGAATTTCCTTTTCAAGCGTATCTACACATCAGGATGCGGTAAGGGGGTAATCTTTCACAACCCTCTGGACGTAATGGGGAAAAAAGCCATTGATGACGACTTCCGAATTGAAAATGAAAAACTGATAGCACTGATGAAGAAATTCGTTTCAAAACAAAGGGAACATTCGGACGCACGCGGTGTTCATGAGGCCGCTATGGCATCATCTGAAGCAATATATGTAGCAAGAGTTGATATTGGGAGGCACAATGCAATCGACAAGGTCATAGGTGCCTCCCTTGCCGCCGGAGTGAATATGTCGGATAAGATTCTACTGACTACCGGAAGGGTATCATCTGAGATATTCTCCAAGATACTTCGAGCAAGAATTCCCGTGATCACCGCACTCGGCTCATGCACCAATCAGGCCGCAAAGCTGGCCAGAGTCACCAATATAACGCTGGTGGCCAGAGCGAGAGGCGGCCGCGGCGAGATATTCAGCGGAGAACAAAGAATAATTTAATATAAAACGTAAGTCGACTCTGATATCAAGTCGTTAAGTCTTTCGGCAAAACGGCGTTCATGCTCCCCGATCGAAAGCCGTCCAAATCG
>MVQR01000054.1 GCA_002067815.1 Syntrophus sp. PtaB.Bin001
GGCACGCAACTATCATGAACCCACCAATTAGTTTAACACTCAAACTTGCGTTTTTCATAGGCCACTCCCTGGGAATTATTTTCTACCGATCATTAATGATATCAAGAACTATGCCTTTTCCGATTTTCTGATACTAGTGCGCTACATGGTTTGAAAGGCCGATCTTACAGTCTTTAAAAGTGGCCGGCGGCAAGCTGTCAAGAGACACAATATTTAAAATAAAGAAGCAACAAATGAAGATCTTGACTGCCTTCCAAACTTTGTAATAGATTGCGGCGGCAATGGGATAAATCTGCCATAGAATTCATGGAGAAAATTATTTGGAGCACGTCAGTCGCGAAGACCGCTTTACTAATCTACTTGAGATCATCCGCCGCCTACGTTCACCGGAGGGGTGCCTCTGGGATCGGCAGCAGGAAAAAGATGATATCGGTCGATATCTCATGGCTGAATCCTACGAAGTTCTTGATGCCATTGAAAGCGGATCTCCTGCGGAATTGAAGGAAGAATTGGGCGATCTGCTTTTTCAGATCCTTTTTCTGGCGCAGCTTGCCGAAGAGGCGGGGCAATTCGACATCAACGGTGTGCTTGATGACATAACTGCAAAAATGATCCGCCGTCATCCACATGTTTTCGGCAACCGGGACGTGAGCAGCGTCGCCGATATCAAGGCCAATTGGGAAGACATCAAGAAGAACGAAGAGAAAAAATACGAGCATCATCGGAGCCTTTTGGACAAGATCCCCCGCTCAATGCCCGGCCTGATGCGCGCCCAGAAGATTACGGAACTGGCATCCAAGGTAGGCTTTGACTGGCCGGATACTCAGGATGTAATAACCAAAATTGAGGAAGAACTTTCAGAGCTGAAAGCAGCGGTTAAAACCGAAGTCCAAAGGGATATTGAGGAAGAAATTGGAGATCTGCTCTTCTGCCTTGTCAATCTCTGCCGTTTTTTTTCAGTGGATGCCGAACATTCCCTTCAAAGGACTATCCGCAAGTTCAATGCTCGTTTTTTCCATATTGAAGAAAAGCTGAAAGAACTGGGAAAAACTCCCCAGGAAGCATCACTGGAAGAAATGGACCGCCTCTGGAACGAAGCTAAAACAGAAATCAAGGAATAAGCCCACCATGAAGTTTTTTCTCTGTGTACTCGGTATGGTCTTTATTATCGAAGGACTGCCTTACGCCGCCTTTCCCCGGAAAATGAAAGCTTTTCTCGCAAAACTCCCGGCCATCCCGGATTCCACCTTGCAGATTATGGGACTGCTGGCCATGCTTACCGGCCTTCTTCTGACGTACCTCGGAAGAAGTTGAATCCGGCTGCGGACGCACTCCTCACAGCTTGCCGCCAGTTAAGCGAGCGAATCATGTTTAAACTTCCTTTCTTAGGGAGCAAAGATTCCCTGGAGCTTGTTCCTTAGAGTTTCAAATAATATCATTGACTTTCCATAGTATTTTTGATTATCAGGACCGCAACGCGTTTGGCATGGGCAAAAACCCTAGCCATGCAGGCATTTTAATCACAGAAAAGTTGTGAGTCCGTCATCTATGAAGCTTGAGCACTTCAACTACGAACTTCCCCAATCAAGGATTGCCCAGGCGCCTTGCCCGCAGCGGGACCATGCCCGGATGATGGTTCTGGACCGAGGGGGCAAGCCCTTAGAACATCGGCATTTTTACGATTTCCCGGATTTTGTTCGTAAGGGCGATGTTTTGGTCATCAATGATTCCAAGGTTATACCAGCTCGTCTAATCGGGACGAAGGAAACGGGAAGCCGCATCGAAATTCTCCTGCTGTCGCGATATCCCGACCCATTGACGGCACCTGAGACCGTCAACAAGGAAACTGAGGAAATTTGGGATGTTCTCCTCAAACCCGGAAAGCGGATTAAACTCGGCATGGAAATTTTCTTTGATGATTCAGACCGGGCGACCGTGATCGATCGAATCAGTGATAAAAAATGGCGGGTTACTTTTCATACGGCCCTGCCGTTTGAACTGTTTCTCCAGCAGTACGGCAAAGCTCCTTTGCCACCCTATATCAAACGGGAAAGAAAAGATCGTCAAATTCAGCAGGACCGGGATCGCTATCAGACTATCTATGCCCGCATGCCTGGTTCCATAGCCGCGCCGACAGCAGGTTTTCACTTTTCAGAAGCGTTGTTTAAATCCCTTCAGGATCGTGAAATCGCCATTGCCCCTGTTACCCTCCATGTCGGCTTCGGCACGTTTACTCCCATCGAAACGGAAGAGATTGAAGATCACGTCATGGAAGCCGAATTTTTTTCAATTTCGCCGGAATCGGCTGAGCAAATCAATTCCGCCAGGAGGGTTATCGCGGTCGGAACAACCTCGACCCGCGTTCTGGAATCCGCTGCAGATGAGCAGGGCAGGGTTCAACCGATGTCCTCCCAATCCCGACTCTTCATCTACCCCGGATATCGTTTCAAACGGGTTCAGGCCCTGTTGACAAACTTTCATCTTCCCAAATCCTCACTTTTCCTGCTGGCCTGTGCTTTTGCTGGAAAAGAAAGGCTTCAGCAGGCTTATGCGGCGGCAATTCAGGAAGAATATCGCTTTTACAGTTACGGCGACTGCATGCTTATTATCTAGCCTAGGCGGCGTTTCCAGAAGAGACTGATTCAGACTAAACTTATGCTTCCTCTCAAACAACATTTTAAAATACTTAATATCGATCAAGGATCGGCGGCACGACGCGGACTTCTTTCAACGGAGCACGGCGACGTCCAGACCCCGGCCTTCATGCCGGTAGGCACCCAGGGAACGGTCAAGTCCCTAACGCCAGACATGGTGAAATCTCTGGGAGCGGAGATGATCCTCTGCAATACTTATCATCTCTATCTGAGGCCCGGACACCAGTTGATCGCTTCTCTGGGCGGGCTGCATCGCTTCATGAACTGGTCGAACCCGATTTTGACGGACAGTGGTGGCTTCCAGGTTTATAGTCTGGGGAAACTGCGAAAAATCACTGAGGAAGGGGTAATTTTCCAGTCTCATATCGACGGTTCCCGGCACAAAATAACCCCGGAATTAGCTGTCGAGATTCAAGAAGCCTTGAATTCAGATATTATGATGTGTCTGGATGAATGCACTCCTTATCCAGCTACTTTTCAGGAAGCAAAAGCCTCCCTTTCCCTTACCCTTTCCTGGGCTGAACGAAGCCGGAAGTCTGAAGAGCCCTCTTCTTTTCAGGCCCTTTACGGCATCATCCAGGGAGGAATGTATCCGGAACTAAGAAAGCGCGCGGTCGAGGAAATAACGGCCATGGATTTCGACGGCTATGCTTTGGGGGGAGTGAGCGTCGGAGAACCAAAACAGCTGATGGAACAAATAGTTGCAGAAACAACTCCTCTTCTTCCGGTAGACCGGCCACATTACTTGATGGGGGTGGGGACTCCGGAGGACATCGTCAAGGCTGTAGCCTGCGGCATTGACCTGTTCGACTGCGTTATGCCTACGCGGTGCGCCAGACATGGTTTATTGTTTACAAATAAGGAAAAGGTTGTTATAAAAAGCGCCCGTTATCGTACAGACAGCGGGCCCCTCGACAGCGATTGCGACTGTTACACCTGCCGCAACTTCTCGCGGGCCTACTTGAGGCATTTATACATGGCCGGAGAAATCCTGGCCATGACCTTAAATACTCTTCACAACATCCGTTATTATATGCGTTTGATGGAACAGATCCGCAAGGCCATCGAAGGGAATTCATATGCGGCTTTTAAAGACCGATTTTTAAAAAACTACCTGATGACGGCGGCAACCTGAATCCTGATCAGGGTATATTCAGAAACAATTTAAGGAGGGCAAAAAGTTGACAGACTTAGCTTATGCGATGGGAAATCTCGGCGGAGGCGGAACTGGTGGAAGTGGGGATGTTTCATTTCTGATAATGATGGCCGTTATCTTCGGCATCTTTTATTTCCTGCTGATCCGCCCCCAGCAGAAAAAGCAGAAGGAAATAAAAGAGATGCTGGAAAAGCTGACCCACGGCGATGTAGTGGTAACCTCGGGCGGCATCCATGGGAAAATCACCGCGATAACCGGTGACGTCATTACCCTTGAAGTTGCCGACAAGGTGCGTATCAAGGTTTCAAGGAGCTTTATCGCAGCCGTTCTTGAAAAGGCCGGGAAGGAATAACCTGAAAGGGGAAGTCTATGTTTCGAAGCATAAGAGTTCGGAGTATTATTACCCTTGCTATCATACTTATCGCCGTCTTTTATCTATTTCCTACCTTTACGTCTGATCTGCCGGAATTCTGGAAAAAGAATCTCCCCAAGGACAAGATTCATCTGGGACTCGATTTGCAGGGTGGAATGCATCTTGTCCTGGAAGTGGATGCGGACAAGGCCATCGAAGCAACAATGGAAAGATCGACCGTTGACTTGAAGGAGACGCTGATGGATAAGCGCATCCGTTTTCGACGGCTGGAACGAACCGGCAACCAGACCATTTCGCTGGAGCTGCCGGACAGTGCATCGCGAAGCGCTTTTGACAAAGTTCTGAAGGATTCTTATCCCGATTTTGCTGTTGTCGCCTCGGAAACCATTGAGGGAACGGAGCGAGTATCTCTTGGTATAAGTGATAAACGGAAAGAGGAAATCCGCAAACTGGCCATTGAACAGAGTTTGGAAACCATCCGCAATAGGGTCGACCAATTCGGAATTACGGAGCCGGAAATCGTCCCTCAGGGGAAAGACCGTATTCTAATTCAACTTCCGGGGATCAAAGATCCCGCACGGGCCAAGAACCTGATCGGCAAAACGGCTCTTCTTGAATTCAAACTGGTTGATGATGAACACAGCGTCGATGAAGCGCTCAAGGGCAACATTCCGGAAGGCGACGTCATCGCCTACGGGTGGAATGTCAACCCCGAATCCGGACGGCGGACGGAAGTTCCCTATCTGCTTAAGAACAAGACCCTGCTGTCCGGCGACGCACTTGAAAGCGCACAGGTAAAGATCAGTGATCGCTTCGGCCAGCCTCATGTAGCCCTGAAGTTCAATTCCCGTGGAGCTGCGGATTTCGAAAGGATTACGGGAGAAAATGTCAAGAAGAGATTGGCAATCGTTCTCGATGGGGTCGTCCATTCCGCTCCTGTAATTCAGGAAAAAATATCGGGAGGCCAAGCCCAGATTACCGGGTCATTCACAATGGAGGAAGCCCGTGATCTGGCCATTGTGCTTCGCGCCGGCGCCCTTCCCGCCCCGGTTAAGATTCTTGAAGAGAGAACCGTAGGACCATCGCTGGGACAGGATTCCATCGACATGGGCATCTGGTCGAGTATCATCGCCGGTATCCTGGTGATTATTTTTATGATCTTTTACTACAAACTTTCCGGAATGGTGGCCGATGTTGCCCTGATTCTCAATTTGATACTACTGCTGGGAGCCTTGTCCGCTTTCAAGGCAACCCTGACCCTGCCGGGTATCGCCGGCATTGTGCTTACAATAGGTATGGCTGTGGATGCCAATGTGCTGATTTTCGAAAGAACCCGTGAAGAACTCCGTACGGGAAAGACGCCGCGAGCCGCCATCGAGGCAGGCTATGACAAGGCCTTTCTGACGATCCTGGACTCCAATGTGACCACACTGGTGGCGGCCCTGTTCCTTTTCGGATTCGGAACCGGCCCGATCAAGGGGTTTGCCGTCACCCTGACAATCGGCATCATCGTCAGCATGTTCACTGCGATATTCGTCACGAGAATCTTTTTTGATTACTTCATCTGGAACCGCAAGGTCAGCTCCATCAGCATCTAGAACAGGGAACCGGCATTTGATACTTCGAGGAGATCTTCATGGAAATAATTAAATCGGAAACCCATTTCAATTTCGTCGCCATGATGAAAATGGCCGTTACGGCCTCGATTATTTACATCCTGATCGGAATAGGCTCAATATTCTGGCATGGCGGACTCAATTTCGGAATTGATTTTGCGGGAGGAACGTTAATCCAGATTCGGTTCGGCGGGGAAACCTCTGTAGACAAACTGCGGCAGGCATTAAAACCTATCGGCATGGAAAGCAGCATAATCCAGCAGTTTGGCCCGAAAGAAATGGTGGTCAGAACGGCAATTACAAACACTGATCTCAAAGGAATCACCAGTCTGTTGGAAAACGCCCTTACAACAGCCTATGGCCAGGGTGCCTATGAAATCCGCAGGCTGGAATCCGTCGGCCCCAAAGTGGGCAAGGACCTGACCAGAAAAGCCCTGCTGGCCATAGTATTTTCCTGGATCGGCATCCTGGTTTATGTAGGTTTCCGTTTTGAATTCCGTTATGCCCTCGGAGGTATAATCGCTCTTGTTCACGACGTAATGGTGACAATCGGAACTCTGTCCCTTCTGAACAAGGAATTCGACTTGAACATTGTTGCCGCACTGCTCACGATTATCGGTTATTCCATCAACGATACTATCGTCATTTTCGATCGTATCCGTGAGAATACCAGAAAAAACATAAAGATGCCGCTAATGGATGTCATCAACCTTAGTGTGAACCAGACGCTTAGCCGGACAATTCTGACTTCTTTTACCGTCTTTATGGTACTTCTGGTGCTCTTCTTCTTCGGCGGGGCCGTCATCCATGATTTTGCCTTTGCATTGCTGGTCGGCTGCGTCGCAGGCGTTTACTCCACGGTTTTTATTGCCAGTCCCATTGTGCTGGTATTTGAAAAAATACGGCCTTCAAGAATGAAAAGGAAGAAATGAGTTTACCGCCTCTTGACACTGCCGGGTTGACGATTTTTATCGTTATTCTTTTCATCGGTCTGTATGCCAATATCTTCGGACTGCCGGGAACAGTGCTGATATTCCTTGACGCTCTGGTTTATGCCTTGATTACCGGATTTTCCGACATGGGCTGGCAACTGCTCGTTTCCCTCCTTGTCATAGCCATTTTTGCCGAGGGGCTTGAATTTATTCTGGGCGTGACGGGAGCGGCACGATTTTCAGTTTCAAAAAAAGTCCTGGCCATCTCAGTCTTCGGCAGCATCGTCGGCGCACTTATTCTAACACCTTGGTTGTACGGATTGGGAATATTGACTGGAATTTTCCTGGGGGGATTTACTGGGGCTTTGCTGATGGAACTTGTTCGCCAGCTGCATTTGAAACCGGCCCTAAGGGACAGCAATGGAGCCCTGTTGGGACGCGCGGCGGGAACTTTGGTAAAAGGGGGCATGACTATGGTCATGGTCGTTATGGCGCTGATGAATATTTACTCATAAATGCTGCAGGCAATTTCCAGACGACGTCAGCAGTCAATGCATATAAAAAGGACCTCCCATGACAAAAAGTAAATCAAAGCTTCGGGAATATATTGAGGCAATCATAATTGCCCTGGTTATAGCTCTTTTTATTCGGACCTTTGTAATTCAGGCTTACAAAATACCTTCGGGATCGATGAAACCAACCTTACTGGTGGGAGATCACATCCTCGTCAACAAATTCATTTACGGGATCAAGGTGCCTTACTTTCGTAACACATTGGTTTCCATCAAGGAGCCAAAGAAGGAAGATATTGTGGTTTTCATATATCCGGAGGACCGGAGCAAGGATTTCATTAAACGAGTAATTGCAACCGGTGGCGACACGGTAGAAATCCGCAACAAGAAAATCTACGTCAATGGACGACATTACAAGGAAAATCACGGCGTCTATACCGACCGATTCATCATTCCCGGTTCCGTCCAGCCTCGCGACAATTTCGGACCGGTCACAGTACCTCCCCGATCACTTTTTGTAATGGGAGATAACAGAGATCAGAGCTATGACAGCCGTTTCTGGGGATTTGTGGATCTTAAGGACGTTTTGGGGAAAGCATTCATTATCTACTGGTCATGGGACCGGGAGGATCATAGCGTCCGCTGGAGCCGTTTCGGACACATTCTCCATTAACGGTTAAACTCCAGTGACTACCCTAATGACTGTCATTAGGTACAAAACTGTCGTTATGACATTGCGGCTTGACATAATAAAAATATTTTACTAGAAGCACCCATGGTGATCGGAATCAAGCATGGATCAGAAATGGCCAAAAGAAAGATTGAAATCGGCGGAACGGGACCAACCTTCTCACACAGCGGGAAGGTTTTTTTTGTTGAGCAGCCGCAAATCTGGAAACTCAGAAGAGATTTCCTGATTTTTACCGCGGTGTAAACAATGAGATCCGGGAGAAGGAAAAACCGATGATACCCCAAAAAGTGGTCATGGATGCAGCTGAAATTGACCGTTCATTGACCAGAATCGCTTACGAAATTCTGGAAAAGAACAAAGGCGTAACTGATCTTGTTCTTGTGGGCATCAGAACCGGCGGCGTTTTTCTCGCAGAACGGCTGAAGAAAAAAATACTCGAAATTGAAGGAATAGAAATTCCTTCGGGTATCTTGGACATTACTCTCTATCGAGACGATCTTCTTTCCGCAAACAAAAAACCAAAGTTAAAAAAGACCGACATCCCTTTCTCTTTGGATAAAAAGAAGGTCATCCTTGTTGACGATGTGCTCTTTACCGGAAGAACAATAAGGGCAGCCATGGATGCTCTTATAGATTTCGGCCGTCCCAAATCTATTCAGCTTGCCGTTCTCATTGACAGAGGACATCGTGAACTGCCGATACGCGCTGATTTTGTCGGTGAGAATCTTCCTTCTCTTCTATGGGAAGATATCAGTGTAAACCTGGTTGAAAAAAACGGCACTGATGAGGTGGTCATCAAGGATAGTGAAAGCTAATTCCAATTCCAGATAAAAGTGGCAGCAGGCGGCAAGGCAGAGGCGACTCATAACAACAAAGACATGTGCCTGGAACCGATAACGCAACCGACGAATACAGCGCTTTGATATGGAATCGGAATTAGAGACTTCCATTGAACAGCTTAAGTAAGCTGTCCATTCCCCAGAGGTTTTGGAATGAAATGGGAACGTAAGGATATTCTTGGTATAAAGGAACTTTCCGTAGAGGAAATTCAATTAATCCTCGACACAGCGGAGTCTTTCCTTGAAGTATCCACAAGGGAAATCAAAAAAGTGCCGACGCTTCGGGGAAAAACGATCATCAATTTTTTTGTTGAAGCAAGCACCCGCACCCGAACGTCTTTTGAGATCGCCGGTAAGCGGCTTAGCGCTGATACCATCAACATTTCGGCCTCAACAAGCAGCCTGGTCAAGGGAGAAACCCTTGCGGATACGGCGAAGAATCTGGAAGCCATGAATCCCGACGCCATCGTAATACGGCATAGCTGCGCCGGAACGCCTCACATGCTGGCACGCCTCGTAAAGCAATCCATAATCAATGCCGGAGACGGCGCTCATGAGCATCCGTCTCAGGCTCTGCTGGACATGATGACCATTCGAAGCCGTAAGGGCAGTCTGTCAGGACTCAATGTGTCAATCGTCGGTGATATCGCCCACAGTCGTGTAGCCCGGTCCAACATCTACGGGTTGAATAAAATGGGGGCACGCGTAACCGTGGCCGGACCGGCTACGATGATCCCCAGGGACATCCGGGAACTGGGCGTCAAGGTATCCTTCAAAATGGATGAGGCGCTCCTTGATGCGGATGTCGTCATGATGCTCAGAATCCAGACTGAACGCGAAAAGCAGAGCATCTTTCCTTCCCTCCGTGAATATTCCACTTTTTACGGCCTGAACAAGGAAAACATCAAAAAAGCTAAGGAAGATGTCCTCGTGATGCACCCCGGTCCGGTCAACCGCGGTGTGGAAATTTCCCCTGAGATTGCAGACGGAAGCCATTCCGTTATTATGGAACAAGTCACCAACGGCGTTGCGGTTCGGATGGCCCTTCTTTATCTGCTGACAGGAGCTGCTGCATGAAAACGCTGCTTAAAGGGGGACGATTAATCGATCCTTCACAAAATATCGACGGCCGGATGGACATCTTCATCGAAGAAGGAAAAATTGTTTCCATAGCCGATTCTATAGACGGAAAATCCGAAGACACCCGGGTTCTCGATCTCGAAGGCATGATCGTCGTGCCGGGCCTGGTGGACATGCACACCCATCTCAGGGAACCCGGTTACGAATATAAGGAAACAATCCGCTCGGGCAGTGAAGCGGCCGCAGCCGGCGGATTCACCTCAATCGCATGCATGCCGAATACCAACCCCGTTAACGATACCCGTTCGGTTACCGAATACATTCTGAAACGTTCGCAAGAATGCAAACTGGTCCGTGTCTATCCCGTTGCCGCCGTCTCCTGCAAATCCGAGGGGAAAGCCCTTGCTGAATTCGGAGACCTGAAAGATGCCGGAGCCGTCGCTTTTTCTGATGACGGCAAGCCGGTCATGAGCAGCATCTTGATGAGACGAGCCCTGGAGTACGCCTCGTCGCTGGATAGGGTTATTATTTCTCATTGCGAGGATCTTCAACTGTCGGCCGGCGGCCTCATGAACGAAGGACGGATTTCTACGGAGCTGGGACTTCCCGGAATACCGACTTTAGCCGAGGAGGTGATGGTCGCCCGGGACATTCTTCTCGCCCGGTTTACCGGCGCGGCTCTGCATATAGCCCATGTTAGTTCAGCAGGGGCCGTGTGGATGATTCGCGAAGCGAAAGCGCAAGGAATCCGGGTCACGGCGGAAACGGCACCTCACTACTTTACATTGACTGACGAAGCCCTGCTGGATTTTGATACAAATACCAAGGTGAGTCCCCCCTTAAGAAGTCGCGAGGATCGGGAAGCTGTCAGGGAAGGACTCCGGGACGGCACTATTGATGCTATAGCCACCGATCATGCGCCCCATGCCATTACCGACAAAGAAGTGGAATTCGAATATGCCGCCAGCGGCATCTCCGGACTCGAAACTGCGCTGGCCCTTAGCCT
>MVQR01000055.1 GCA_002067815.1 Syntrophus sp. PtaB.Bin001
GGTGTCCGTCAAGCCGCCATCATTCGCCTTTTTTGTCGGCAAGCCCGCGGAAATCCACTTTTCCTACGAACGCTTCCTCCTTAATTCATTGCGGGAAGCTTTCGGCTTCACCGAGGTCCCCATCAGAATTTACTTCCGGAAAAAGCACAAAGACGCCGCTTCTTAATTGGTCATCGAAAATCTGCTAAATAAATCCCTTTAATTACCAATGGGTTGCTGTAAATGATTAAGGAGTTTTAATGAGTAATCTCTTAGAATCTTGTTTACAGATATTCTCTACAACCAATATTAAGAAAACAGCAGAGTTCTATGAAAGTAGAGGATTCGGAACTGTAAAATACCACTGAGTGAGTTATACGGATCATTAGGCGGCACAAAAGGAGAATATACTTGAGCAAGGTGATCAAAAGAAAAATTCAAGAAATGATTAATCTCGAAACCAGGGGTTGGGATACAAAGAATCCGGATATCTTCCTTTCCATGATCCACCCTGATATGGCCTGGCCGTGGCCACCGACGGCCGACGCCCATGATCCAATTGACTGGATCTTTGTGATGGGACGATTCGACAGGGAACGATGGCGTAAGAACTGGCAGGACCTTTTTGATTCTTATGATTTGGTTCATAATCGCTGTGTAACCGTAAAGCTCGAAATCTCCAAGGAACAAGATGCAGCATTTGCTGTTGTTGATATAGATAGCCTCTGGCGGAATAAAGTTACCAAGGAGGTTTCTCCTTGGAAGGGCCGAGTCTGTAATATATACAAAAAACTATCGACGGGTAAATGGAAATTTTATTACCAAACAGGAGCCCTCAATTTCCCAACCAAAGAGTTCGATTAATAACATCAAACGAGCAGATGCGGCGGTACCGCGCCCACTGACGCCGCTGTGTCCTTTCGCTTTACCGGAAAGTGTCGCACAACACCTTTCAGGCAAGTGCCAAACTTAATTAGGATACCGTCTCCTTACAGCGTAAAGCGATATACATGCATGCCTATTTCTCGGCCGTTCGCCCCTGCCTGTTTTTGAGTCTTTATATCTGTTTTAACCTTGACTACCCCTGCATTTTTCAGTACAAAAGTTCGATTTAAAAATCGCCATCGACTGTTATTCCACAGTACCAATTTAAAATCATTTTTTCAGGAGGGCATCATGAAGCGGTTCGGAAATCTTCGTTTTTCCGGAATTTTATTTTCAGGGCTGCTGGCCCTGTTTTTAGTTGTTTCTTTAGCCGGCTGCGGCAAGGAACAGGGTAAAGCTCCTGCCGGAGGAGAAAAGAAGGAAGCGGCGGCCGGAAATACGATAAGGATCGGCATCGCCGGGTCGCACAGCGGCGATCTGGCCTCCTATGGGCTGCCCACGGTCAAGGCGGCGCAATTGGTTGTCAAGGAGGTCAATGCCAAGGGAGGAATTCTGGGACGGCAGGTTGAACTGGTCGTCGAGGACGACGTCTGCAAACCGGAAATGGCCGCCAACACCGCGGCGAAGCTGGTCTCTGCCAAGGTAAATGCAGTTATCGGCCATATCTGCAGCGGTGCGACAAAAGCCGCCATGGGCATTTACAAGGATGCGGGAATCGTCGCCATCTCCCCCTCAGCCACGAATCCGGAGCTGACCCAGAGCGGTCAATATCCGAATTTTTTCCGGACCATCGCCCCTGATGACGCTCAGGCCAGGATGCAGGTGGATTTCGCCGTCAATCGCCTCAACGCCCGCAAGATCGCCGTTCTTCATGACAAGGGCGATTACGGCAAGGGACTGGCGGAATACGCCAAAAAGTTCGTCGAGGCATCAAAGGTAGCCCAGGTTGTGCTCTTCGAAGGCGTCACCCCGGGGGCCGTGGACTACTCGGCAGTCGTCCAGAAGATCAAAACCGCCGAAGCCGATGCAGTCATCTACGGAGGCTATCATCCTGAGGCCTCCTCCATTGTCATGCAGATGCGCAAGAAAAACATGAAAACCTGGTTCCTCTCCGATGACGGAGTAAAGGACATAACCTTCATCAAAGTGGCCGGCCCCTATGCCGAAGGTGTTTATGCCACCGGACCCAAGGACACTTCCACCAATCCTTTGGCCATTGCCGCCACTGAAGCCCACAAGAAAGCCTATGGTTCAGATCCCGGAGCATTCTTCCTGAATGCCTATGCCGCGACCCAGGCGCTCCTCAACGCTATCGAAAAGGCGGGATCCACTGACTATGAAAAAATTCGACAGGCCCTACAATCCAACGATGTCGAGACCCCCCTGGGCAAGATTCGTTTTGATGCAAAAGGTGAAGCAGTGGGAGTGGGTTTTGCCATGTATCAGGTGAAAAACGGAACTTACGTCGAGGTTAAATAATGTAAAAATGGAGTACTTTTTGGAGCTTCTGGTCGGAGGACTGACGCGGGGCAGTATTTACGCCCTCATTGCCCTCGGCTATACCATGGTGTACGGCATCATCGAGCTTATCAATTTCGCTCACGGCGAGATTTATATGATCGGCGCCTTCACTGCCCTGATTATCGCCAGCGTATTGACCCTGAAGGGGTTTTCGGGGTTGTCCGTTTTGATCCTGGCGGCGATATTTGCCGTGGTTTACTCCTCCGCTTACGGATATACCGTGGAGAAGATCGCCTACAAGCCGCTGCGCCGTGCGCCGCGGCTTTCGCCTTTGATAAGCGCCATCGGGATGTCCATCTTTCTCCAGAATTACGTTCTCCTCGCCCAGACCTCGGATTTTCTCCCCTTTCCCAATCTGTTGCCCAAGCTGGAATTACCGCCCCCCTACTCTCATATCATAGGATCGACGGAGCTTTTCATTATCGCCACCACGGCCGTCATCATGATTATCCTGACTGTTCTGATCAAGTTCACCAGGATGGGAAAGGCCATGCGCGCCACCGCCCAGGATCGGGAAATGGCCATGCTGACGGGCGTTAATGTCGATCGGGTCATTTCCAGCACGTTCATCATCGGATCCGCTTTGGCTGCCATCGGAGGCGTGCTCATCGCTTCCCATGTAGGCCGGATAAACTTCTACATCGGCTTCATCGCCGGAATCAAGGCGTTTACGGCGGCCGTTCTGGGAGGAATCGGCAGCATCCCCGGCGCCGTCCTCGGCGGGCTTGTTCTGGGATGGACGGAAAGTTTCGCCACAGGCTATGTCTCCAGCGATTATGAAGATGTCTTCGCCTTTCTGCTGCTCGTGCTCGTTTTGATCTTTCGGCCCTCCGGCCTTTTGGGACGCTCTGCTCCCCGGAAGGTATAAGCCATGAAGAAAGCCGCCCTTACCGCCATCTGGTTTGTATTTCTCACTTTTCCCCTGCTTGCGATCCGGGTGAACACGATCGAGAACATCATTGAGTGGCGATGGAAAAACATGCTCTACGTGGGGATCGGTAGCTTCCTTTTATCGCTTCTGTGGCAGTATCTACTGGCTAGAAAGGAATCCGGCCGAAAGCCCGTTGAAGGGTCAACGGGTGAAGCGATCCGCACTCTTTCCCGTAAGATTTTTGAAGATCCCCGGATCAACCGGTCTCTGCTGGCTGCAGGCGGGCTTTTCGCCCTTATTTTCCCCTTTCTTTTTTCAAGTTATCAGACAAACATCATGACGACGGCCCTTCTCTACATCGTCCTCGGACTGGGGCTAAACATCGTCGTGGGGCTAGCGGGTCTGCTCAATCTGGGTTATATTGCCTTCTGCGCCGTGGGTGCTTACGCCTACGGCCTCCTCAATTACCATTATGGAGTGGGCTTCTGGGCCGCCCTGCCCATCGGCGCTCTGCTCGCCGCTTTGTTCGGCATTCTCCTTGGATTTCCCGTCCTGCGTCTCCGGGGGGATTATCTCGCCATTGTCACCCTGGGATTCGGGGAAATCATCCGCCTTGTTCTTGAAAACTGGAATGCCTTTTCGTTCGGCCCCAGCGGCATTTCCAACATCCCGCGCCCCGGTTTGTTCGGACTCGATCTCAACCTCCAGCAGGTTACAATCTATATTTACTACCTGATGATCGGCCTTTGCCTGTTCACCATCTTCGTTGTGAACCGCCTTCAGGACTCGCGCATCGGCCGGGCCTGGATCGCCCTCAGGGAGGATGAACTGGCCTGCGAGGCCATGGGGGTCGACAAGACCTGGACCAAACTCACCGCCTTCGCCTTGGGCGCCACTTGGGCGGGGATGGCCGGCGTGATACTGGCCGCCAAGACCACCTTCATCAACCCGGCAAGCTTTACCTTCCTGGAATCGGCGATGATCCTTTCCATCGTCGTACTGGGGGGGATGGGCTCGATTCCCGGAGTGATTCTTGGGGCCCTGCTGCTGATGCTCCTTCCCGAATACTTGCGGGTTTTCAAGGATTACCGGATGCTCCTCTTCGGCGCCACCATGGTGCTGATGATGGTGTTCCGCCCCCAGGGCATGATCACCGCCGTGCGGCGGACATATCATTACAAGGGTGACGACTCGTGACTGCCGAAGATCATCATCCCGTTCTGGAAGTTGTCGGCCTGTCAATGGATTTCGGAGGCTTGCGGGCGCTCAACGACGTAGCGCTGCAGGTCAAACAGGGAAATATCGTCGCCCTGATCGGCCCCAACGGCGCCGGCAAGACGACGTTTTTCAACTGCATTACCGGCCTGTACCGGCCAACGGCAGGAGACATCTTCATCAATCCGCCCGGCGGAAAGAAGGAGCGGATCAACGGCTTGAAGATCAATGCCGTTACGGAAAAGGGCCTGGCCCGCACCTTCCAGAACATCCGCCTTTTCCCGAACATGACCGTACTGGAAAACGTCATGCTGGGCCGCCATTGCCGGAGTAGTGCCGGCATTCTCGGCGCCATCTTCAGGGGCAGACATACCCGGCTTGAAGAAAAGGAAATCGTCAACAGCAGTTTCAACATCGTAAAAAAACTCGGTCTCGCCGATTCGGTCAACCTGCCGGCAAAAAATCTGCCTTACGGGGCTCAGCGACGCCTGGAGATTGCCCGGGCCCTGGCCACGGAACCGTTCCTTCTGCTCCTTGATGAACCAGCCGCCGGGATGAATCCCCAGGAGACACGGGAGCTTGAAGCTTTGATCCGCCGCATCCGGGACGAGGAGCGGCTTTCCATACTGCTGATCGAGCATGACATGAAGCTGGTCATGAGCCTCTGCGACCGGGTAACGGTCCTCGATTACGGCCAGAAAATCGCCGAAGGCGCACCCCGGGAAATCCGGGAAAATCCCGTCGTCATCAAGGCCTACCTGGGGGAGGACATCTGAAAATGCTTGAATTGCGCAATGTCGAAACCTGGTACGGAAACATTCAGGCCCTAAAAGGCATCAGCATCTCGGTCAATCCGGGGGAAATCATCACCCTGATCGGCGCCAACGGAGCCGGGAAAAGCACGACGCTCATGTCCATCTCCGGCCTTACCCCTCCCCGGCGGGGAGAGATAATCTTCGAGGGACAGCCCATTAGCGGCCGGGCACCCGATGTCATAGTGGCTATGGGAATCTGCCAGGTTCCGGAGGGCCGCCACATCTTTCCCTCGCTGACAGTTGCCGAAAACCTCGATATGGGGGCTTTCCTGCGCAGGGATCGGTTGGGAATCAAGAATGATCTGGAATATGTCTTCGATCTTTTCCCTATCCTTGCCGACCGCCGTCATCAACCCGGTGGAACGCTCAGCGGCGGCGAGCAACAGATGCTGGCGATTTCCCGGGCGCTCATGGCCCGTCCCAAGCTTCTCCTTCTCGACGAACCATCCCTGGGGCTGGCCCCGCTGGTTGTCCGCCTCATCTTCCAGATCATCCGCAAAATCAATCAGGAAAACGAAACGACCATCTTTCTAGTGGAACAAAATGCCCATATGGCCCTTCAGGTCGCCCATCGAGGCTATGTCCTTGAAAACGGTGAAATTCTGATGGAAGGAACGGCGGACACGCTTCTCCACAGCGATGCGGTCCGTCAGGCTTATCTGGGATTATAACTGGAAAAAGCTAAGGAAAAGGAACTTTACAAAACAATCATTTAAGTGATATTTTGATTTAGTTGCGGAGTTTATTTTGTACGGCCCATCTTTTCGGCTCCACCCCTGCACTCCTCGGTCCGTCCGACCCGCAAATTCCCCGAGTCCGATGAGGATTCCCAATTGAGGAGATGCCTATGAATTACATCAAAATCAGTCTGGATGATGACATTAAGGAAACGGCCAGAGAGTTTGAAAAAACGCTTGATGAAATGTTTCATATGTTCAATTCAGGCTACTCCGTTTCCCAGCGTACCTGGCGACCCCAGATCGATGTTTACGAGTCGCCTGACCGGCTCATAATTTTCGCGGAAATGGCCGGTGTAAAACGCGAACACATTAATCTGGAAATCAGCAGTCGAACAGTCAAGGTCTACGGGAGACGAAACACCAGCGCCGGAATCGGCAACGCCCGTTATCATCTTGCGGAAATTCCTTTCGGCTATTTTGAACGAAGTCTGGTTCTGCCGGCCCCCATAGATACCGACACGGCGGAAGCGGTTTATGCCGACGGCCTTCTGGAAATCCGCCTGGCCAAACTTCCTCTGAGCAAAGTCCATAAGATCATGCTTGAACATCGTTGACGGAAGAATTCCCTTCAGGAAACCATAAAGCGACGGAGGTTCCCATGCCGGAGAGCAGGATCAGCGAAGATTTCAAAGTCGTAAAATTACCGGAAATACTTCCTATCATGCCGATTTACCACACCGTGGCTTTCCCGAATATGATGTTTCCCATGGACATAGTGGGAGACCACTCTATCCGTCTGATTGATGAAGCCATGGCGAAAGACCGGCTAATGGGGCTTGTCCTTACTCGAAAACCTCCAACACCGGAGGCGCCCGTCTGCCAATGCGAAGAGCTTTATCTTATCGGCACCTGCGTATCCATCCTCAAAATGGCCAAACAGACCCGCGACAAGGCGCAGCTTATGGTTCAGGGTCTTGCCCGCTTCCGGATCGTCGAATTTATCGAAAGCAGGCATTATATTCAAGCCCGCGTGGAAAAGATCGAAGAGGATGTCTTCATCAAGGATCTTGAAATCGAAGCCCTCATGGCCAATCTCGTCGCTCTTTTTGAGCGCATCGTCAAACTTTCCCCGTTCCTGCCTCAGGAATTCGCGCCCATGGCCAAGTCAATCCAGGAACCTGGTACCATGGCCGATATCATCGCCTCCGTCGTTAACGCCTCGGTGGAAGAAAAACAGAAAATACTTGAAACTCTGGACGTCCGTCAGCGCCTGAAGGACGTCACGCGCATCGTCAACCATCAGTTGGAGATTCTGGAACTTGGCAGCAAAATCCAGTCGCAGGTTCAGGAGGATATCGATAAAAGTCAGCGTGACTATTACCTCCGTCAGCAACTGAAGGCAATCCGCGACGAACTGGGCGAGTCCGACGAAAATCGGGTCGAGGTCGAGGAATACCGCAGAAAGATCGATGCGAAGAATCTCACCGATGAAGCCAGGAAGGAAGCCCTCCGCGAATTGGACAGAATGATGCGCATGCAGCCGTCTTCAGCGGAATATTCAGTTGCGGCAACATATCTGGACTGGATTACATCGCTTCCCTGGAACGAGATGACCGAAGACAACCAGGACATTCGCCAGGCCCGGCGAATTCTCGACGAAGACCATTACGGCCTGGAGAAGGCCAAAAAAAGGATCATAGAATATCTGGCCGTACGCAAATTGAAGCCGGACACCAAAGGTCCGATTCTCTGTTTTGTCGGTCCTCCAGGAACGGGAAAAACCTCATTGGCCCAATCGATCGCAAGGGCATTGGGAAGAAAATTCTTCCGGATTTCGTTGGGCGGCGTTCACGATGAAGCGGAAATCCGCGGTCACCGCCGGACTTATGTCGGCGCATTGCCGGGACGGATCATTCAAGGCATCCGCCGGGCTGAATCCAGCAACCCCGTATTTGTTCTGGACGAAATCGACAAGGTGGGCAGCGACTTCCGGGGAGACCCATCCTCCGCCCTTCTGGAAGTTCTCGATCCGGAACAGAATTTTTCCTTCATGGATCATTATCTGGATGTCGCTTTTGACCTCTCGAATGTTACTTTCATCACTACGGCAAATATTCTGGACACCATTCCGCCGGCCTTGAGAGACCGCCTCGAAGTGATCGAGCTGCCTGGCTATACCCTGGATGAAAAGCTGCGGATCGCACAGCGTTACCTGATACCAAAGCAGCAGGAAACTCACGGCCTGACTCCTGAACAGATAAAGTTCACAACCGGCGCCACCAAACTGATCATTTCCTGCTATACCCGCGAGGCCGGCGTCCGCAATCTGGAGAGGGAAATCGCCGCGATCTGTCGCGGCGTCGCCAGTCAGATTGCCGAAGAAGAAATCTCATCGGCGGTAATCAACGCCCGTGATGTTCATCGGTATCTTGGTCCTGCCCGGATGATATCCGAAGCCAAGGAGCGGATATCCAAGCCCGGCATCGCCATGGGCATGGCTTGGACGCCTACGGGAGGAGACCTGATGTTTGTAGAGGCCAGCGCTATGAAGGGCAACAAGGGGCTGACTCTGACAGGCCAGCTGGGAGACGTCATGAAGGAATCCGCCACCGCCGCCCTCAGCTTCGTCCGCTCCAACGCGGAAAAGCTGAAAATCCCCGTCGATTTTTTTGACAATACCGATATTCACATTCACGTACCCGCCGGCGCCATCCCCAAGGACGGCCCCTCCGCCGGGGTAACCATGCTCACCGCGCTGGTTTCCCTTCTCAAAAACCGAAAAGTAAAAAACGACCTGACCATGACGGGGGAAATCACTCTGAGAGGGCTGGTCCTGCCTGTGGGAGGTATCAAGGAAAAAGTCCTGGCGGCCCATCGTGCGGGAATAAAGACGATTATTCTGCCAAAATTGAACCGGAAAGACCTGGAAGAAATCCCGCCGAAGGTGCGCAAAGAAATAACATTCCACTTTGTAACCGACATGCTGGAAGTCCTTAATCTTGCCCTGACCAAAAAATGACTTTTGGCATGTATCGCATATTTCTTTAAAGACAGCAGTCGTCGACATTCGCCGTGTTTAATGCCAACCAAGTCTGTATAAATCAGTATCTGTAAATCACCTATCTCAAGTCAGGATTTTAGAAGTCAAAAATCAGGATTACCCTTATAGCCAAGCATCGCAAAACATTATATACATAAGTTAGAGATTTCCGTTTTTTTTCAAACAAGAAAGTTGCCGTCAATAACGATTAGGCACGTCCGGTCAAGATTATTTTCAACAACAGAAGAACGTTTTAATGAAGAACAACCCGTGAAAGCACCAGTTCCCAACGAAAATGTTTGTGACCCGCCCTCATTAACCTTTTGAATGAGACCATTTAGAAAGGAGCTGACAAGTGAAAAAGGAAATCCGAGAGTTCATCGAACGGGAAATCATGAAAGACGAACGCGGCGGCATTCTGAAGGACACGGACCCTTTGATCGAATCCGGAATTATCGATTCACTGGGCATCCAGATTCTTCTGGCTCATCTCGAAGAAACATATTCGGTCCATATCCCCGATGAAGAGCTGATCCCCGAAAATTTTGAAACAGTCGAATCGATCGTCGCACTGGTCGAAAGAGTAAAGGGATGAACTTCATTCAGGAGCAATCTAATTTTTCATGAAGAACGGAGGGGGAAATGGATTTTTCGCTGACCGCCGAGCAGATCAGATTCAAGGAGTCGGTCCTGGAATTCGCCCATCGCGCACTGGGCGACAGAACGGACCACATCGACCGGGGTGAGTTCGACTGGGACGGATGGCGCCAATGCGCCGATTTCGGGATTCATGGAATAGCAATGCCCAAAAAGTATGGAGGGATGGAGCTGGATCTCCTGACCTGCGTGCTGATCATGGAAGGCCTTGGTTACGCCTGTCGGGACGCCGGTTTGATATTTTCCCTGAATACCCAGATCTGGACCTGCGAGTGCCCGATCCTGAAATTCGGGACGGAAGAGCAAAAAGACAAATATTTAAAAAGGCTGGTTGACGGATCAATCGTGGGCGGCCACGCAATGACGGAACCGGGCGCCGGCTCCGATGCTTTCAGCATCAGGACGAAGGCCGTAAAGGATGGAGACGGATATATTCTCAACGGTTCGAAGATTTTCATCACCAATGCGCCTATTGCCGACATCCTCCTCATTTTTGCCGTAACCAACGAGCAGAAGAAGTTCGGCGGCGTCTCCGCCTTCATCGTCGAAAAAGGGACCCCCGGTTTCTCCGTAGGAAAGCCTTTGGGCTTGATGGGGCTGAGAAGCTGCCCGATCGGCGAGGTGGTCCTTCAGGATTGCAGGGTCCCGGCGGAGAATCGACTGGGAAGAGAAGGTTCCGGTTCGGCGATTTTCAATTCCGAAATGGAACAGGAAAGGAGCTGCCTGTTCGCCGCCCAACTCGGCGCCATGGAGAAGATACTGGAGGACTGTGTACAATACGCAAAGACGCGATCCCAATTCGGACAGCCCATCGGCAACTACCAGTCGGTATCCCATAAGATCGCGGAGATGAAGGTAAGGATTGAGCTATCCCGACTGATACTTTATGAGGTTGCCTGGATGAAATCTGTCGGCAAAAGATCCCCGGTAGAATCATCCATTGCCAAGCTCTATGTCAGTGAAAGCTATGTCCAGACCTGCCTGGACGCCCTTCAGATTCACGGGGCCTACGGTTATTCCACGGAGTTTCCCATAGAACGCAATCTTCGTGAT
>MVQR01000056.1 GCA_002067815.1 Syntrophus sp. PtaB.Bin001
CAATTCCAGAAATTCCTGCAACTGGCTGTCATCGAGCATCGCGACAATCAGAAGAACCGCGTCGGCCCCCAGCATCCTGGACTCATAAATCTGCCAGGGATCAAGGATAAAATCCTTGCGCAACAAAGGCAGAGCGACGGCTCTCCGGATTATGTTCAGATAAAGTTTATCTCCCCCGAAAAATTCCCGATCCGTCAGCACGGAAATTGCCGCCGCCCCGTTTCTCTCATAGCACTCAGCGACCGACACAGGATCGATGCCAGTTCGCAATTGCCCCTTTGAGGGGGAACGGAATTTAACTTCAGCGATCACGGCGCATTCCCGGCTGTTCAAAGCGCTTCTGAAGTCCCGGCACGGGGGAGAATCCTGAACCATCTTTTTTAACTCGTCGACGGGAACGGAAATCTTCAGTTGGTCGACATCCGCCCTTTTTGCTTCATATATTTTGTCTAAGATCGTCGGCATCCTGCTCTCCTGCTGATTTCAACGCCGTAAAATCAGCTGTTGCTCAGTTCGATAAGTTCCTGGAGCTTCTTGGCGGCTTTCCCGCTGTCAATGCAGTCGGCGGCAATCGTTAGTCCTTCCACAATAGTTCCGGCCTTTTCACCGGCCATGATGGCCAAGGCGGCGTTGAGCAGGACTATTTTGCGGCGGGCGCCGTCTTTCCCGGTAAGAACGTCCCGCGCGATCTGAGCATTGGCGGACGCATCTCCGCCGACGAGGTCTTTTCCTTCGTAGTTCTGGCCAAAGATCTCCACCGGGTCAATGTTGTAGGTCGAGATCAAGCCATCCTTCAATTCGGAAACCCGTGTAGGCCCCGTAACCGTCGCTTCATCGAGGCCGTCGGAACCATGAACGACAAACGCCCGCCGGGCCCCCAGATTTTTCAGCACGCCGGCAAACATTTCCGTCAGCTTCGCATCATAAACCCCTATCAACTGGGCGTTTGCGCCGGCCGGATTGGTAAGGGGCCCCAGCATGTTGAAAATCGTGCGGATGCCGATCTCCCGCCGGGGACCGATGGCGTATTTCATGGCCCCGTGCAGTTTGGGGGCGAAGAGGAAACCGATCCCGATCTGCTGTACGCATTCCTCCACGATCTCCACCCCGGCGCTGATGTTGATCCCCAACGCCTCCAGCACATCGGCGCTTCCACAGGCACTTGATACCGCCCGATTGCCGTGCTTGGCCACAGTTATACCTGCTGCCGCCACGACAAAAGCCGCCGTTGTGGAGATATTGAAGGTATTCATACCGTCGCCGCCGGTACCGCAGGTATCAACAATAACCGGTGCGCGGGCGTCGATGCGGGTCGCCTTCTGCCGCATGCTTCGAGCCGCACCGGTAACTTCATCGACGGTTTCCCCTTTCATCCGCAGGGCCGTTATAAATGACCCTATCTGGGCCTGTGTCGCGCTGCCGTCCATTATTTCATTCATCGTTGCCGTCATCTCGGCTTCACTGAGATTTACGCCTTCGATAACCTTTGCAATAGACTCCTTAATCATAGTCGAACTCCTCTCCTTAATTTATATTAATTTATCCTCTGTTATATTTTCCCTTCCATCTGTTTCCAGCCATCCAATCTTCATATGTATGCCGCCGCGGTCCTGAAGTTATCTGGAGAATTTACCTCATCCTCTCCGGAGGGAAGCAGATTCAAGAAATTTCTCAAAATACGCTTGCCGTTTGGAGTGAGAATTGACTCCGGATGAAACTGAATTCCCTCCACGGGAAATTCCCGATGCCGAATCCCCATGATTTCTCCGTCTTCGGTTTCAGCCGTCACACAAAGACAGTCCGGCAGGGAACCCCGCTTCAGGATCAAGGAGTGATACCGACCTGCCGGGAAGGGGTTCGGCAGTCCTTTAAAAACATTCTTGCCGTCGTGGTTGATCCGGGAGATCTTGCCGTGCATGATGCGATCCGCTCGGACTACCTCGGCCCCGAAGGCGTAACCGATGGACTGATGTCCCAGGCAAACGCCCATCATCGGTATATGCCGATGAAATCTCCGGATCACATCCACCGTAATCCCCGCTTCTTTCGGACTACAGGGTCCGGGAGACAGAAAAATCGCCGCCGGATTCATTTCCTCAATTTCCGCCAGGGAAATCTGATCGTTCCGATGCACTCGCACATCCTCGCCTAATTGCCTCAGATACTGAACCAGATTAAATGTAAAGGAATCGTAGTTATCGATCATCAGAATCATTGTTTTTACCTCATTTTTCTTTTTAAGTTTGTTTTAGGGCTTCAAAGCACATCAGGCTGGACGCCGCCGGATTTCAAATCCGGACATTGCCATTTCCACGGCCTGGCGCATCCCGGCCGCCTTGTTTACCGTTTCCCGGTATTCAGTCTCGGGATCGGAATCGGCGACTATACCTGCACCCGCCTGAATATAAATTTTCCCTTCCTTCAGCATCATCGTGCGGATCGTAATGCAAAGATCCATATTTCCCGTAAAGCTGAAATAGCCGACGGCGCCGCCATAAGGTCCCCTTCTTGCCGGTTCGAGTTCGTCGATGATTTCCATGGCCCGGATTTTGGGCGCCCCGGTAAGAGTTCCGGCGGGAAACGTCGCCTTCAACACGTCAAAGGCATCGCGGCCGTCATCGAGTTGTGCCTGGATAGAGGAAACGATATGCATGACGTGAGAGTAGCGTTCAATCACCATCAACTGCGTTACCTGGACGCTGCCGGTCCGGGCGATCCGTCCCAGATCATTCCGGCCAAGATCGACAAGCATCACGTGCTCAGCCCTTTCCTTTGGGTCTTCCAGAAGTTCATCGGCCAGCCGCCTGTCTTCCTGCTCCGTCTTTCCTCTGGGCCGGGTGCCGGCTATGGGTTTAAGTTCGACAATTCCCTCTTCGAGACGCACCATGACTTCCGGTGACGAGCCGATCAGGATCAAGTCCTTCATCTTAAGGAAGAATAGATAGGGTGAAGGATTGATGAATCGGATGGCCCGGTAAAGATCTATTGGATCAGGGTGCGCTTCCGCCGAAAAGCGTTGCGACAGGACGACCTGAATTATATCCCCATTTCGGATATATTCCTTTGCCCGTACCACGCCGTTGCGAAAAGCCTCAGGCGTCATGTTTGCTGTAAAATTGACGGAGGTCGGGGTCGGGACCTTCCCTTCCGCCGTTTCGGCCGGGGCCTGCAACAGGGCGATCATGGCATCGATTTTCCTGATGGCTTCCTGATAAAGAGTATCGAGACTCTGTTCGCCGTCGACGTGAACACAGGCCACCACCTTGATCGTATGCCGTACCCGGTCAAAAAGAATCAAGGTGTCCGTAATGAGGAAAACAGCCTCGTCGGTGCACAGGTCATTTTCCGTTGAATTGGGAAGGCGTTCGAAATATCTCACCATCTCATAGCCGAGGAAACCGACTGCACCGCCGTAAAACCGCGGGAGCCCCTCCACAAAAACCGGCGAGTAACGTTGGAGAATTTCTTTCAAAAAACGGATTGGATCGCCTTGATGATCGTAGCGGAGCATCTTCCCCTGCTCTTCGATAACTACTTCAGGACCTCGAACCCGGAAAACCAGGCGGGGGTCCGCCCCAAGGAATGTATAACGGCCCCACTTTTCTCCCCCTTCCACACTCTCCAGCAAAAAAGCATACGGTTGATCGCGGAGCTTCATAAAGACGGAAACGGGGGTTTCGATATCCGCAAGAATTTCCCGATACAGCGGGATCAGATTTCCTTCATTGGCAAGCTTTTGAAATGTCTCATAATCAGGGGTGTACATTTAAAGTTTTCCTCTTGGTCAAAATAAAAAGGCCGTGAAATCCTTCACGGCCTTTTATCTGCTTACGCTGTCCAAAAAAAAGCCGTGGAGGTCTCTGGGAGCTTCTCCACGGCTTCGGTTTTTTATGATTCAACTCTTACCGGCGGACAACCCCCTGTTTTGAGGCCTGCCACCACCAGTTTCTTTGAAAGGATACTTGTTTCATTTTTTGATTAATGCCTTTAAATTTGGACTGAACATCGAAATGTTGTTCACGTTTAGCAGGGAAAAATGTTGTTTGTCAAGACTATTTTTTGGCTTTAAAAAAGAAGTCCTTCCGCTTCCTTTATGCGTCATGTCCTAATTCTCTCGATAATTCAGTATGTTCTTGACACGGTCCAAGTGCTTTTCATATAAAGGTACATAAATGTGAAGTTTCAAAGAAGGAAATCATGCTGACTCGCTTCTGGTCGATGCTAAAAAGTTTTCAGATACAGGATGTTTTCGATATCGCGATCGTCGCAATAATGATTTCCGCCATTCTGATCTGGTTCAAAGACCGGGCGTCGCGATTTGTTCTCTTCGGCATCGGCCTTTTAGGCCTCATCTACATTCTGGCCCGTTTTTTTCAGCTTTATCTCACCACTTTAGTCCTTCAGGGTTTTTTCGCCATATTCCTCTTTGTGATCGTCGTCATTTTTCAGGAAGATTTCCGGCGTTTCTTCGAACGACTGGCCCTGCTGGGAAGTTTTAAAATCACCCTCCACGAAGCGACTCCTTCCAATTCCAGTGCGGAAATCATTGCACATACGGCCGACAATCTTGCCCGCCGGCACATCGGCGCCCTGATGGTCATCGCCGGCAATGATCCTCTGGACAGGCATCTCACCGGCGGCGTCAAGCTGGACGGCCTTCTCAGTGAACAGCTGCTGGAAAGCATCTTCGATCCTCATTCCAAGGGACATGACGGTGCAGTGGTTATCAGAGAAAATCGCATAGAGCAGTTCGGCTGCCATCTGCCGTTGACCGAAAATATTCACCCCACGCGCAATTTCGGGCTTCGCCATACCGCCGCATTGGGCCTGTCGGAACGCTGCGATGCAATCTGCGTCGTTGTTTCGGAAGAAAGAGGCACGGTATCACTAGCCCGGAGTGAAAAGCTCATTACGATTAAAAATGCAGCCGAACTGAGAAATATCCTGGAAGACTTTTCCGCCCGGAATGCACCGGCAAAGCCACATCGCACTTTTATTTACTGGTTGAAGGAACACCCCCGGGAAAAAATCCTCGCCCTTGTCTTCGCCTTTATCCTCTGGCTTTCTTTCGGTTATCAAAGGGATTCCGTTCGAAGGGATTTTACCGTTCCGATTGAATACGTGAATCTTGCGGCCGACTCGGTTCTCGAGGGATCAAAAAGCACCGATGCCATGGTCGCTCTGACAGGACCGTCTCAGGCCTTTCAGCTCCTGAATCCGGAAAAGCTCAAGATTTCCATCAATTTGGAAAATATAAAACAGGGCAGGCAGGAAATTAAATTAACAGGGGAAATGATTACGTTGCCCGCCGGACTTTCAGTGAGCAGCATCAAGCCGGAACACATAACGATTTCGGTATCGCGATTCGTTGTCGTGGAAGTTCCTGTCGAAGCGGATGTCAGCCCGCCTCCCGCCGGTTGGACTGTACATCAGATTACCGTCAACCCCTCTTCTGCAAGAATTCTTGTCCCCGAAAAAATGCGTTCGCGGCGATTCCACATAAAGACGGAAACCGTTTCCTTGCTACCCACGGCAGAATCACAGATTTACAAAGTAAATCTAATCGTACCTTCAGATGTCCGCATGGAAGCCGGTAAGACGCCCGAGGCGACAGTTGTCGTAAAGCTCAGTAAAAAGACAAGGATATCCCTGCAACATCCGCGGAAACCTTTCACGGAGGTATCGGGAAATGCCGCGTTCTAAAAAAACCCGCTCGGAAAAAGTGGGCCTGCCGCCCGGTTCTCTGATCCCCGTCGGAGAAGGATTGTCGGGCAGGTCAAAGATCAAGCTGATCCATTATGACGAGCAGTCTCTGCAGGAATTGGATATCCAACAGATATCGGGATGCGCGACTTTCATAAAAAAAACTGGTGTGACCTGGATAAGCTTCGAGGGTATTCCGGAAGCATCTGTACTGGAAGAACTCGGTTTGAACTTCGGACTGCATCCCCTCACTCTTGAAGACATTCTGAACACGGATCAACGCCCGAAGATGGAAGACTACGGGGATTACCTCTATGTCGTGCTTAAGATGTTCTACAATGATCCAACAGGTGCAGGCAAAATCAAATCGGAACAGATCAGCATCCTCTTCGGCGCCAATTTCGTCATTTCCTTTCAGGAGCAGGAAAGCGACACATTTCAAGCTATAAGGGAACGAATCCGCAATGCTAAAGGACGGTTGCGGAAGAGCGGTCCGGATTATCTTACCCATGCGCTCGTTGACGCCATTGTGGACCACTATTTCCTTATTCTCGAAGATATGGGAGAAAGAATCGAGCTGCTGGAAGAGGCGCTGGTTCAAACCCCTACGGCCGGATTGCTCAGCGCCCTCCAGGGTTTAAAAAAAGAGCTGATTCTGCTTAGAAAATCACTTTGGCCCCTCAGGGAGATGATCAACAGCCTGGAACGCTCTGAATCTCCGCTGATCAGCAAGTCCTCCGTGCTTTATTTCCGGGACATCTATGATCACACCATTCACATCATCGATACCCTCGAAACATTCCGGGACATGCTGTCCGGCATGCTGGACATCTATCTTTCCAGCATAAGCAACCGGATGAACGAGGTCATGAAGGTGCTAACCGTCATTGCCACTCTATTTATGCCGCTGACCTTCATCGCCGGGATCTACGGGATGAACTTCAAATACATGCCGGAACTGGAGTGGCGCTGGGGTTATGCCATGGTTTGGGCCATCCTGTTTACAATTGCGGGAGGCATGCTGTTCTATTTCCGTAGGAAGAAATGGTGGTAGCCGCCCCCGCCATTGTAGATAAATCTCAACGACTTTAGCGTTCCTTCCAGGTATCAGGTTTCAAAAATCATTTTTTGAACTTGAAGTCCCGGTACCGCCCGTAACTGCTTTTCAAGCTCGACACAAGCGCTTTCATCCCCGAAGAGTTCCAGAAGAAGCAATCCCGAGGTGGAGCAAAGATTTTCATTGACCTCGTGGAGACCAAGCCTTGTTTTGATGCTGCAACCGAATTCGGTGAGTATCTTCTGGACCTGTTGGGCATTTTCAACGCGGTTCGTAACCATGATTCCAAGCACGGATTTTTTCGCCATAACATCCTCCTGAAAAAGAATTTGAGGTTCATCGGTGAATTTTCAGACACGTGAGCAGTGTATTCCACCGGTTGCACCCTGTCAACGACCTTTCACAGATTCCATATGAAAGATAATCCGGTATGCTGATATAATTCCCGGGCAATCTCCGCCCATCTGCGCGATGGGCCCTATCTTTTCAATTACGACTGTGCCGATTCCACCATTCCAGCCATCTTTGGGGATCGTCACCGAGGCGCTGACCGGTGATCATAAAGAGGGCAAGGCCTGCATCGCCGTTTTTCCCGTCGGTGCGAAGCGCCTCTATCAAAGGCGGCACAGCCTTCATTGCCTTCATATTTCCTAAGGCATAAGCGGCTTTTTGGCGAACATTCAAATCTTGATCCCTCAGGGCTTCAATCAATGCGGTCACCGCATTACCAAGCGTGTCAATAGACCACTTTTCGGTCATTTTTCCCAGTGCTTCCGCCGACCACATCCGGACTTCATAATAGGCATCGGTTCTTAGCCCGGCAATCAGAGGATCGACAGACTGCAGATCTTTTATATTGCCAAGGACGATTGCCGCAGCGGCTCGCACACGATTACGAGGATGTTTCAGCAAGGCACCAGAAAGCTGTTTTACTGCGGGCCTTCCGATCCGGATCAGGGCCTGCTCGGATTCATACTTTACCCGCTTTCCGGAATTGCTTAGAATCGTTGTCGAGTTCCATAATTTGTCAAACAATGACTCGTATATCTCGGAAGAGTCTAAAAGTTCTATAAGACAGGGAACAGCAGGCGTCGCCTCTGCGCCCATGGAACCGAGCTTTCGGGCGGCATCGATTTTTTGTCTCGGCGATCCGGATTGGAGTTTAACGATTTCTTTCTTAACGGGCGATGAAACTGCCTTATTCTGAGCACAAGATTCGGTACAGAAAAGCGGCAGCGTTACAAGAAATAGCACGGTTAGAATTGTGAGACATCTCGGCATCCAGGTTTTCCTTTCTAATATCATTTGGAACTGAAATCCGATTTTTCCTTTACCTTCCTGCAACGATCTCGATAATACAGCCAACGGCTCTTTTGAAACCATCAGGCAATGGCGTCTCCCAAGAAACATCGGCCAATCCGTTAACTTTTGTTTTTCAATATCCGGGGAGAATGCGAACAAACCGGACATGCCAATCATATACCACGGCAGTTCGATGGATTTCCCGACAACTAATTGCAAGGAAAAATAAAGCGGGTTGGATAAGAAATGCCCACTATCTTCATAAATTGCCAGTTCCCATCGATTCCAACCCCACATAGACAAATATACTTGACATATTGTCAAATATAATATACAAATTCTTCCGTCAACAAGACTTCAGGTGCAAAGAATGTCCAAGACTACGCCACAGCTTAAAATAGTTAACCGTTTGCATGTACTCCGGGCGGAGCGACGGATAACCCAGGAACAGCTGGCAAAAGAAGTGGGAGTAACGCGGGCAACCATCGTTGCCATCGAAGGAGGCGGCTACAACCCGTCGCTGGAACTGGCGTTTCGCATTGCTCGATATTTCGGGACAGACATCAATACGATATTTTCAGTTGAGGAGGACGAAAGATGAAAAGGTTGGATTCAATACTTCCTAAGGTTTTCTTGCTCCTGCTACCAGCAGTCGTTATTCTTTCCGTTTTTTCTTATTTATACAGTGCGGGAGCGATTGATCACAACGCCGGATGCAACAGGTTTCTCAACGGCTTTGCCGGGCTGGTCATTGTGCTCTGGATGGCGCTTTCTCTTTACCTGAGTGTCCGATTGGTGGTATCCGGTCAGTTTCGGGATCAGGTAATAGCCCGGATTACATTCATCCGTGAGCGTGATGAGCGCGAAGCGATATTGACAGGAAAAGCTGCCAAGACGGCCGTCCTGACATCTCTTGCCTTGCTGATCTTCCTTTTCTGCCTCTCCTGTTTTCAGGTCTCGGTCTATAGAGTGCCGCCGGGAAACGCTGTTGACGGCAGAACAGGGATCGTTTCCCTGGGAATCTCCTTAAATTTTCTGGAACAGGACAAACAGGATCGCTCCCCGGAAATGACATCCAGAAAAGATATTTTTTCCTACACGGGTCTGCCTCTATCCAACACGGCAATCGTCCTGATTTTGATCTTTTGGCTGATCGCCTCCTACAATTATTCGATGCGGCGGTTGAATAAAGCCTAAAAAATGATCACTGCGGAAAGTACCGTAATGGGGGGCTGTTATTCCTTGACAACATCCCCGCTTACATGCTTATTTCTCACATTTATTCCAACAGGCTAACTCTCCGAGAGACTGAGCGAAGGCGTCTCAATAACACTTACGGTGTGGACATTACCTTTACCGACCAGGGGACAGGCTTGCGGAAAATTATTTTAAGGAGGAAAGCAATGAAATTAGCAGCCGCCATTTTCTTTACCTTTTTCGTTTTGTGCCTAACCGTTCCAGCCCGAGCAGGAATCGTTTACTTCAACGACTTCTCCTCCACCCCGGGAGCTGAGTGGTCAAGTACCTCTACACGCGCCAGTAACGGGGAGAGCTATTTAGCATCGACCAGTGGTTACGGTTTTGGAAATGGCACTGTAACTCTGACCCTAACCGGCCTTACCGTGGGTGCCTCTGCAACTATCGATTTCGATTTATACGTTATTGGGTCCTGGGATGGAAACGGGGTCCCCGGCAATAACCCTTCATATCCTGATTGGGCCAGGCCGGATAACTGGGGCGTTACGGTCAATGGGATCACCCAAATATACACAAATTTCGTGCACTACACGTACAATGGACAAACCCAAGCATATCCTTCCATGTTAGCACCCCTTGGCTCCGGGGGCTCGAATCCCGCTCGGACCGGTGCGACGGCAACCGATCATCTCGGCTATGGAACTGGATATTATGGCGATACCACTTATCATTTCTCAATTCCCGTGGGCAACCTGACCTCTTCGACACTGACAGTTGCTTTCACGAGCTACCAGACCGAGGGTTATTCAAATGAAGGTTGGGGATTGGACAACGTGAAGGTGACTTCGTCGGTTCCCACTCCCATCCCGGCGAGTCTGCTGCTTTTCGCTCCCGGACTGCTTGGCCTGGCAACTTTCAGAAGAAGGTTCGACAAGAGGAGATAAGAGGAGGTCAAACTCTCCTCCTGGCAAGGGATTTCTAAGCCGGACGGCCTGACTTTCATGCTCTCAAGACCTGGTCTTGCCCATTGACTGTTTTGAATTGCAACTGTCCCTCCCGAGTTTCAAAACATGCTGGATGCAGGGAATCATCTCCTTCTCCTGATGCGTAACGTATATCATCGTCGTCGCGGGTTGGCGGCCTATTTCTTCCATTAAGGCCAGGACCATTTCCCGGTTTGAGCGGTCCAGTCCCTGACAGGGTTCGTCGAGGATCAGCAGTTCCGGCGATTTGATCATGGCCCGTGCGATTAGGACCAGTCGTTTCTCCCCGTATGAAAGCCGGTTGAACGGCCCTTCGGCGTGGCCATCCATGCCGATGCAGGCCAGCCAGCGGTCGGCAAGGGCCGTCTGCTCCGCATTCACCTTTCGGTAAAGGCCGATGGAATCAAACAATCCGGAAAGGACCACCTCCCGGACGAGCACGGGCTTGCGGTACCGGAGCTGAAGTTCT
>MVQR01000057.1 GCA_002067815.1 Syntrophus sp. PtaB.Bin001
GCCGTCTTCCCTCAATCCTGAACAATCGCTGGAATTAAACAGGGCATAAAAAAAGCGGCAATCACGCCGCTTTAATTTCTGTCCCCATGATAGCATACATAATATCTTAATTATCGAAAGGATTATGATGGGCAAACAAATAACCGTTGATTTCTACCAGGTTGAAGTTACAGATCAGCAGTTATCATTCGAAAACATTATAAAACAAGTTAACGAACTGCCACAGGACGAAACGAGAAACCTGGAGGATCGATCGGATCTCCCGATCCGTCTTCAAGAGCTTCATAGCGGCAAGACTTTCATCGAAGGAGATATGATCCGGATAAGGATGGATGAAATACCCATTAAAGTGAGTCTGACTGGAGACATGGAGTTATTTGATCTGAAAGATGATGAAGGCGTCGGCGAAGAATCAGCTTTTTTGTATCACCCGGCACTGCGCATCATCGCCATCCAACGAAACAAATACGGTGTTTCTGCATCAAAACTTGCCTGGTATTTTAAAGCGAAAAGCAAGCTTAACGGGAACATAGATCTTCACCCGGTGATCAGAAGTGACGTCCTTCAAAGACTTGCCCGCATGTCCGTCATACGGAAGATGAACGTACGCATTGCAGGAATTGAAAACGCCAGTATATTTCAAGGGCAAGGACTCGGCATCGACGCGATGCTTGATCTTGCCCAACAATTTCAATCTCCTAACCTCTCTTTGGAATTATCGATGGGAAAGCGTAAAGGCACTCTAAATATAGAAAACGTCATAGCTGCAGTTAAAAACATCTTCAGATTATCACATCAATATGATAAAGAGATTAAACAGTTAGAAATATCAGGACAGGAGCCGGAAGGCGGCTTTGCTGAACCGTTAAATATCCTGAAAGCAAAAATAGTTGCGAAGGTTGCCGTGGAATCCAATGATGACCGCCGTCTCTTATATGCGACACGTCGTCATGCACTGCTGGAAGCTTGGAATCTGCGGAAGGTAGAATTGGAAAGAATGTTCAGAAAATAGGATGTGAAATGAATGCCATCGTAGAAAAATGGTATCCCCTTGCAGCAGCCATCATTATATGTGGCTGTTATTTTTTTTATTTCCGTAAATATCCAATACCTGACACGATTAACAACCTATACAACATTGCTGTCAGTATCAGTGCAATATCCGTAGGTTTTCTGGCGACTTCAAAATCCATACTTTTTACGATTTATGACAGAAAAATCATCCAATGGATCAAAAGCGCCGGTTTATATGACAGCCTGGTGGATTATATGATGGCCGCAATCCATTATTGTTTCATTCTTTCAATCATGAGTGCCATAGGCTTATTGATAAATATGAAACCAATGCCTGAATGGTATTCTTACGCCTTTGGCCTGTGGTTATTTATAGGTACAGCGGCTTTATGTTCCTGTTATCGAGTGATCCATATCTTTTCAAAGATACTTCGCCAAGCCACTTAAATCTTGTCGCAAACTAAAAGTAAAATTTCCTAAAAATGACAAAATATCCAAATTCTGTCGCAAACTCCAAAATCAATACTTAGCTCCCCCATCCATCCCGTAACTTCCCAAATAATCACGACTTATCCCAATTCCCAGCAACAAAATTTAAATTCCTATTATTTCGCAAACTAAAAGTAATCTCACATTATGAAATGGCAAGACTCACGAATCATAAAATAATTAAGAAACATGTCAATACAGACTTACCATGAATTTTTCTACACTATTAACTTAGGGTAATTGTGCATAGTAGATATGATTGGAATATTATGAATAAGAAAGTTGAAAATTAGAAATTAGGATTATGAACAGTGGCAAATCGTAAACGGACGGGAATTAAATGTGGTCCGGCTTTTTTTATTTCTTAAAAAATGTGGATTTTTTAACTTAGGACAGCTGCTAGGATAGCACAGAAAAAATAAAGGGGTTAAGCTCTTTGCTTAACCCCTGATATTCTTGGTAGCGGGGGAAGGATTCGAACCTTCGACCTTTGGGTTATGAGTCCAATGAATGCCCTGGTGTAACTGAGTTATTACAAATCACTTGACATCATTCCACCTTACATTTAAGATACTTACCGAAAGACCTTTTGGCTCTATTTATCACCTAAAATCACCCAAAAACACCCCTGAGGTTAGCAATAGGTTACACCCTTAAACCGGCATTAAGACCTTTGGTTACAGGATGTTACCTGCACATAAGGTTTAAATTTCGAGGAAGAAAAGGAGCGGAAAAACATGCCTATTAATCGAAAGTCCACCAAGGAAAAGGGCGTTTATGTGGTTACTTCGGAAAACAGGAAGCACCAGGGAAAGCCGGACGTCTGTTATTACATCGCATACAAGCTTGATGGAAAGCTGACCTGGGAGAAAGTAGGCTGGACGTCCGAGGGTTACAGTCTTCGACTCGCGGCTGATATTCGGTCAGAGCGTATGCGGTCAATCCGTCATGGTGAAGAGCTTCCTAAACAGAAATCGAAAGAACCGCTTTTTTCAGACCTGGCGGAACAATACTTTGTTTGGGCGAAGGAAAATCTCACCAAAGGCGGCAAATTCGAGCGGAATCGCTATGATCTTCACCTTAAAGACTTCTTTGCCGGAAAGCGCATGGATGAAATCAGTTCTTTCGACCTGGAACGGCTTAAGGCGGAACTGACAAAAAAAGGTCTTAGTCCGATGAGCGTTAGGCATATTCTAGCGCTGTTTCGTTTCATCGTTAACAAGGCCGTTTCCTGGGGACTTTATAGAGGGGAAAATCCTGCAAAGGGTATAAAAATGCCCGTGCCCCAAAATGAGAGACAACGTTTTCTAAGCACGGAGGAAACAGAGCAATTGCTTGCCAATCTGAAAGAGCGGTCATTGTTGTGGCATGATATTACCTTGCTTTCGCTTTATACCGGCATGAGGGCGAGCGAAATCTTCAATCTGAAAAACCACGACCTGAATTTCACCGACGGGACAATCTTCATATCGAACCCCAAGAATAAACATTCACGATACGCCTACATGACTGAAAGCATTAAGGAAATGCTCAGGAGACGAGCGGGCGACAATCCGGACGCCTATGTTTTCACGAATCGCAAGGGCGAGAAGATCACCGAGGTAAGCCGGTCATTCGAACGGGCGATTGACGACCTGAAATTAAATGAGGGCATTCAAGACCCTCGTCAGAAGGTGGTCTTCCATACTCTGAGGCATACCTTTTGTTCCTGGTTAGCGATTCAGGGGACACCGCTTTACACTATCGCGGAACTTGCCGGACACCGAGACTTGAAAATGTCTCAACGTTACAGCCATCTTTCACCAGATCACAAAAGAACGGCGGTCAATGGGCTGGAAGCGGTCTTGAACGGAAACAAGACAGGCATGGTTATTTCCTTTCCTGGAGGGAAAAAGTGAAGCTCACGGCGCAAGACAAGCTCCAAGGTCTGAGACGTTCCGAAAAGTATCGGGCAGATTATCAGGCGTATCGGAACGACCCCGAAAGCCTTGCCGACTGTATTATCGGCTCTGGTGAACCGAGCATTCCCAGCGTCCGGCTTTGCGAATCGGGAAGGCGCCTTTGCGCCAAGTGGGGATTGCAGTTTCCCTTGAACCCCTACGAGAATTCCGACGATATTCCGGCGGACTGGTATTTTGCTCCGGCGCGACACCCTATCAGGAAGGAATTGAGCACTATCACCGAGACAACCGGCATACGGGGAGCGCCTGACAGCGAAACCGTAACCCAGGTTAATAACCGTCTGGTGATAACCGTTGATCCGTCTTTTCCAATCGACACCCTCATGAGGCACGTCCAGGCGTTGCTGGAACGTCATGGTGTAGGCCGGAGCGAGAACCACGCGGGACACCGGCATCAGTTCAATATTTGGGAGGCGTATGACCTTTTTCAGGAGAACCCGTCTTTAACGGATGTTGCCCGAATCCTCGTTTCACGCCAAGAAGGGATACCATCAGAAACGGTCTGGCTTGACGAAAGCGACGTCAAATCAATCCGGCGCGCTTACCGAAAAGCATGCGAAATTATTAACTATCTGGAGAAATCCGCTAACACTCGCCTTTAATCTTCCGAGTAGGGACACGTAACTTTTTTTTACGCGTCCTATCTGAACCTTACTTCACCCCGTATCATCTCCGCATGCAGGAGGTGAACTATGAACAATCAGGAATCAATCAGCAAAAGGGAGCGAGTTGCGTTAACATCAGAGGAAGTCATTCAATTTTATCCGGAACTTACGAGGTCAAAAGGCGTTCTTGCCAATTGGAGACTCAAAAAGGTCGGGCCGCGATATTACAAGATCGGCTCGAAGGTTGTCTATCGCATTAAAGATATTGAGGAATTTCTGTTTAGGAACCCCGTCCTCACCAGGGATTGTATTGATTGAAGGAGGGCGGAACCATGAGCGAAATTACTGATTTCATTAAAACAATCCAGAATGAGCTAGGTTATGCCCCTGACCCTGGGGCGATTGTTCCAGGGAAGTGGGTTAGATTTCCCACCAGTGAAAACATTAACGACGCGGCGGGCGCTTGCTATCTTTTTCCCGATAGAACCGGCGGTTACTACCAGGATTGGAGAAGCGGTAAGTCTGGAACCTGGCAGGCGCGGAACCCCCGTAATGTGTGGGATGAGCTTGAGTTTTCCCGACGGATCGAGGAGGCAAAGGCTGAATTAGAACACCAAGCACAACGACGTTTTCAGGGGAAGAAGGCGGCTGAATTTCTCTGGCACAAGGCAGAGGCCGCAACGGAACATCCTTATCTCCAAAAGAAGAACGTTCAACCTTTTGGTGTCCGACGGCTAGACGGCGACCTGTTAATCCCCGTTCGGGACGTAGAGGGGAATCTTCACGGTCTGCAAAAAATCACCTTCAACGGCCAAAAGCGCTTTGTCCCTGGCACGGCCTTGAAAGGCCACTTCCACCTACTGGGGACTCCAGGAGAAAAGCTATTAATTTGCGAAGGTTACGCGACGGCGGCTACACTTCACGAGATAACCGGCCTTCCCGTGGCTTGTGCTTTCAGCGCGGGAAACCTTAAGGCCGTTGCGCTGGAAATCCGAAAGAAATACCCTGGCTTACAGATTATCGTTTGTGCCGATGACGATCATGCCACCGAGGGCAATCCTGGATTGACAGCGGCACGGGAAGCGGCGCTAGCCGTTGATGGTTTGCTGGCAGTTCCGGAATTTCCCGACACCAGAGGAGAGAAGGATACTGATTCCAATGACCTGGCGAGGCTTGCCGGTCGTGAGGCCGTGCTAGCATGTGTTAACGCGGCGGAATCATCACCAGGAGAAGCGAACAATTCCCTGAAAAACGCTATCCGACGCCTGGCGGAACTCTCACCGCTTGAATATGATCTAGTCCGAAAAGAGGAAGCTCAAGCCATGGGCGTTCGGGCGTCCGTCCTTGATGCGGCGGTCAAGGCGGCGCGGGAAGGCGACACCAAAGAAAAAGACCTTTTCGAAGAGGTTGACCCATGGCCTGAACCGGTTAACCCTTCGGAATTACTAACTGATATTTCAAAAACAATCCAGAGGTTTATCGTCTGCGACGAACATACGGCGCGCGCGGCGGCTTTGTGGGTTGCCTTGACGTGGTTTGTTGATGAAATCCAGGTGGCGCCTTTGGCTGCTATCAAAGCACCAGAAAAGAGATGCGGGAAATCCCTGTTTCTCTCTCTCATGGCGCGGCTCTCTTACCGGCCTCTGGTGGCGGCGAACGTCTCAGCGGCGGCACTTTTCCGCGCTATTGAGAAATGGCACCCGACCCTATTTATTGACGAAGCGGATGCTTTTCTTCGAGATAACGAGGAACTAAGGGGAATTCTCAATAGCGGCCATACAAGGGAATCGGCTTACGTTATCCGTTGCACGGGCGACGATTCCGAACCGAAGCGATTTGCCACGTGGGGATTAAAGGCCATTGCCGGAATTGGGCATATTCCCGACACGTTGATGGATCGGTCAATTATCCTGGAGCTTCGGCGGAAACTTCCCCATGAGAATATTGAACGCATTCGTTATGCCGAACCGGGTTTGTTCGATGACCTACGGGCGAAACTAGCGCGCTTTGCCGAAGATTGTCATGAGCAAGTCAGGCAGGCAAGACCACCCTTGCCGGAAAGTTTAAACGACCGAGCGCAGGATAACTGGGAACCTTTACTGCAAGTAGCGGCGGTTGCCGGTGAGGAATGGCTTCATATCGCTACGGCGGCGGCCTTGAAGATTTCCGGTAATGAGACAGCCGCACCTTCCATCGGCGTTGAACTGCTCGCGGATATCCATGAGGTTTTCGAAACCAGAGGGAACGAGCGGATTTTCACGGCTGATTTACTCCGCGCGCTTTGCGAAGACGACGAAAAGCCTTGGGCGACCTACAATCGCGGCAGAGAGATCACTCCGAGGCAACTTGCCAACAGATTGCGGAGCTACGGCATTCAGAGCAAAACTATCCGCATTGGAACCGGAAGGGCGAAGGGATTCGAGCGGTCGCAGTTCGAGGACGCGTTTTCCCGTTACGTTCTTAGTGAAAATATTGCTTCCTATATACCCTCCATTTCTAAGCGTGACACGCCACAACCCGCGTCAATACTGGGTTTGCGAGATTTTCAATCCGTGACACAGGATGGTTATGTCACCGATGAAAATCAGCGTAACTGCACGGAATCATTAGATTGTCACGATGCCACCGATAAAACACCCCCTACGGAGGGAAAGGAAGAAAATTGTCTCGAAGCGGAACGGCTAACCGACGAGGAAGCGCGACAGTTCCGAGAAGGTCAACCAAAGAAAAGATACCCCGAAACGATTGTCATCTGACGGAGGATGTCCCATGAGAACGAACTTATTCCAAGAACTTGTAACCCTGGGTTTTGAGATTGAAGCCGACGGTGAAAATCTCAGACTGACGTATCGCAAACCTGGCGACCCACCGGAAAGCGCCTTGCCGCTAATCGAAGAGCTACGGCAATGCAAATCTGAGGCGCTGGAGCTTCTCAAGCACCAGGAAAAGGGAAAGACTGTCAGGCCGGAACCCTCTCAGACGGTAAACGTCTGGACAAATCCCTATTCTCAGGGAACCCCTGAGGCGCGTCAGGAATCCCTTCGAATGGTGATGGAATCAACCCTGCACCGGACACTTACCGACATCCAGACCGGCGGATACTGGAAAGTAACCGAAGGAGTTCGGGCGCTGGAGGAGGCGATTGACCAGGTTTATCTGAAAATCCTTGCCGGTCGGGGGAACATCCAGGAATTCATCAACCTGGTGTCTCAATGGCGAGAGGCCGGAACCCATTCCCGTGAAGGAGAAAGGAGGCAGGTATCATGAGGCTATCACCAAGGGAAAGTGTCAGGGCAATGTGCACCCAATGTTTGGGACTTAGTCAATACAATTCCAGGAAGGTCGCAGATTGTCAGGGAGACCAGGCGTTCACCGGCGCATGTGCGTTCTTTCCCTACCGGCTAAGAGGCCGGATCACCATGAAGACAATTCGGCGGTTTTGCCTGGACTGCCAAGGGTCGCCTTCTGGCGTTCGGGAATGCCCTACCGAGGATTGTCCTGTCTGGAGTTACCGGTTAGGCAAGAATTCGGCAAGGGCTGGATTAGGGCAAGATTCCCACCGGATGAAGGCCGTTCGTGAGCTTAGGAAAATGCCGCAAGTTACTGCATTTACTTAGTAAATCATACATTCTATCGTGTAATTGTTCACCAAGGGGAGGAAATACACCTTCCCTTTTGGTGTTTCCTGTGTATGTGCTCGAATATATTGAGATATTTTCACTCCACCACCCCCCCTGCCAATCTTTTAATAATTTCCCTCTCCCAATCTCCACCAAACGCAGATTCCACCAGGCTTTGAGGTAAATTTGTATTAGGTTAATATCAGGTCATTCTGATAATCACTTATCCCTTTTTTCCTGGTGATTTTCTCTGACGGGACTCCAAGGGAAAAAAGTTTCCAGGCCGGAAATTCAGGGGAATTTTGCGAGGAGGTGGGACTCCAAAACCGCAAGAGGCATGGGGGGGGGAGGGTCATTTCAAGGTCGGCTTTTTTCCGGCAAGGTCAAGGCAATCCGTCTGCTAACATCCTGCTAGCATTCCTCACTATCAGTAAGCACCCCGCATACCAATAGTATGGACAAGTAATTGATATCATTAACATTTATTCCTTGACTGTCTTCCTTCCCTGGTGTAACCAAAGCCGTTACACCCTAAGCACCAGGAGAATATCTTATCAGGAAAGGAGACAAAAAGATGAAATCTGCCAGCACAACGGAAAGCCTCAACCTTTACGAGCAATCTTCTCAGTTACGGTCAATCGCCAGGATGTTTCGGGGCAACGGGGACACGGAACGGCCTGACATTACCTTTTCGGCGGTTGAGGCCGACGGGATTGCCTCTTTGCTGGTCGCCATTGCCGATGGAATAGATCAGTATCGAGACGAAGCCGGATAAGGCGTCTTTTCCCTGGTGTCCACCAAGGGGATGAATCAAGGCTGTTTCGTCCCCTTTTTTTGTGTCCGTAAAGGGCGATTTTCCGATGGAGGTTAGCAATAGGTTACACCTGAAAGAAAAAAGGGTTAACGAAAATTCGCTAACCCCTTGATTTTATTGGTAGCGGGGAGAGGATTCGAACCTCTGACCTTTGGGTTATGAGCCCAACGAGCTACCGGACTGCTCCACCCCGCGTCGCCGTCAAATTAAATAGAAAGTGATTACTATCCCAGACATCAATTTTTTGTCAAGATAAATTTCTGGTTTATGTTTCCCAAGGAGTAACCAGCCATTTAAGGCAATTTTCCTTCTTATTGCCAAAGATGTCATAACCCCGCATGATCTCATTCAGTGGAGCCTTGTGAGTGCAAAGAAAGTTCGTGTCTATTTTCCCTTTTTCGATGAGCTTCATCAACACAGGAATCCGATCAATAGGCGCAAATCCCCAGCTTAGGCTGATATTCGCGGCCCAGGACTTGTTCAGCGGAACGGTTACGGGCCTTTCATAAATGCTGACAATGGATATTTTGCCTCCGCATCGAACGGCGTTAAAGGCAATATCAAAAGTCGGCTGCAATCCGGCACACTCGATTGTTTTATCCGCCCCCAAACCATCGGTCAGCTCCCGTATTATCTCGACTACGTCATCAGCAGCAGGGTTGAGAGCCAAGTCGGCTGCACCTGTTTTCAAGGCTGCATTCAACCTGCAAGGGATTGTGTCGACGGCGATTATTTTTGATGGGTTTCTCAGCCTGGCTGTCGTCATTGCGCAAAGGCCAACCGGACCGGCGCCCACTACGACCACTGTTTCACCCGGTTGCACGTCGGCCATTTCCACTCCGAAATAACCGGCTGACAATACGTCGCCGCAGAACAACACATCCTGGGGCGTCAGTGATTCGGGAATTTTGTAGCAGTAGTTATCCGCTTTCGGCATGCGGACAAATTCAGCCTGGCAACCCTCCGGCCCGAAGATCCCGAAAGAACCATACCCTTTAGTTTTACAGCGGGCATAAATTCCCTGTCTGCAATTCGAACATTCTCCGCAAAAGGTGATGCAGGATACAGCGACTCGGTCGCCGACTTTCAGATTCCTCACGGCTGGGCCGATTTCAATTATCTCGACACAGAATTCGTGGCCAAGGATCAGTGGATATCTGACTTCAGGAATGCCGCCCTTTACGATGTGAATATCGCTCCCGGAAATCGTCGACAATATAACCTTGCCGATCGCATCACCAGGTTCGAGTATTTTCGGCACCGGAACATCATTCAGTCCGTATTTGCCCGGACCGTGATAAACCATGGCTTTCATATAAGCCGACATCATAATCAGCCTCCTCGGAATTATTCAATCATGTCAAGGAATTTGCTCAATACTTATGAAGCAGGATTTATTTTATAATATCATCGTGAGCGATATAAGCCATGTTCCATGATCAATGCAGCAACGACCCCCATGACAAAACCGTTTCCGATTACGGGCCTCAATACGTCAGGAAACGTTTCCAGAACGCCTGCAGGCATAAAGGCGATAACGGTGGACAGCAGTAAGGGAAGACCGATGATAAGGCCATCCGTAACCGTGAAGCCGCCGGGGGATTCAAAGGTCATGATCAACCCTGCCGAGATTTGCATGGACAAAACGTATATGAGGATGCCGCCGATCACAACCGAAGGAATATTGCCGATTATCCCCAGTGTGGCCGGCGAAAACGAAAGGATCAAAAGCAGCGCCGCTGTCGGGAACATGGTAATCCGGGAAGCGCAGCCCGTAGCCGTAATTACGCCGGGGCTCAAGGAATAATTGACCGGCCCGATGACGCCCAGTAATCCCGATGCCACATTCAACAAGCCGGTAATCAAAATCCCCCGCTTTACCCGTCCACCTCTGTCTTCCGGTTTGAGAAGCGCATTCATGGATTCAATGGATCCTATGTCATTGACAAACATGGCCATAAAACAGAAAAAGAAGGAGATCATAACGCCGGTCTCGATGCTCATATCGATTGTCAGATGATGGAGGGGGAAGGATATCGGCAGGTTGGCTGCTTCTGCCTCCATCTTTACACTGACTGGATCGATCAGAAGCCAGATGATACTTCCCGTCAGCATTGTCCCGGCTATCAAAATTGATTTCCACATGCCGGT
>MVQR01000058.1 GCA_002067815.1 Syntrophus sp. PtaB.Bin001
GAAAGGGTGTTCTTCGCTTTTGAACCGGTAAACAAGTAATTACACAAATTCCCGTTGTAATATCTTTACATTTATCATATGGTTTCGGGTCTTCTTATCGTGTATAAATACCGTAACAAACATAGACAAAGAAGGAGATGGATATGTGCCACAAGAAGACAATTCTCCATATCCACTCTGAAAATAGACCATGATTGATATCCAAAATCAGAAAGACCATAGAAAAATAAACATACAGAAGGTCGGAGTTAAGGGAATCAAATATCCCATTATCGTCTTGGATAAAGCAGAGGGCACTCAACCTGTAAACGCCTCCATAAACATGTACGTCAACCTGCCTCACCACTTCAAGGGGACGCACATGAGCCGCTTTGTTGAAGTCCTGAACGAATTTCGAGGGGAAATAAACATCAGAACCTTCCATACGATTCTGGAAAAAGTAAGGGAAAAGCTGCATGCGGAATCTGCTCATATGGAAATTACCTTCCCTTATTTTATCGAAAAGACGGCGCCTGTATCAGGTGCAAAAAGCCTGATGGAGTACCTTTGTATTTTCAGCGGGATGAACGCCGAAAATAAAAAAGATTTTCTCGTCGGCGTCGTCGTTCCCGTTACTACGGTCTGTCCCTGTTCCAAGGAAATCAGCGATATGGGAGCCCATAACCAGCGAAGCCACGTCACGGTCAAGGTAAGATTTAAGAAGTTTTTCTGGCTGGAGGATATTATTCGGTTGGTGGAAACGTCGGCTAGCGGAGAAGTCTATTCCCTCCTCAAACGCGTCGATGAAAAATACGTGACGGAACAAGGTTATCAAAATCCTATGTTTGTGGAAGATATTGTCAGAAACGTTGCGGAACGACTCAATGAAAACTCCAACTTGACATGGTACAGCGTTGAGGCGGAAAATTTCGAAAGTATTCACAACCATAACGCCTATGCCTATGTGGAAAAAGAGTAGCTCATGCCTTCAGAATCATTGAATTTTTTTAATCTTTACTCTCACGGCTTTATCAGAGCGGCTATCTGCATCCCGGAAGTCCGTGTCGCCGATACCTGTTTCAATGCTGAAAGAACCATCCAGATGGCGAGGGAAGCGGCAGCCGGCAAGGCAATTTTCGCCCTTTTCCCGGAACTGAACATCTCGGCTTACTCCAACGAAGACCTCTTCCATCAGGACGCCCTTCAAGAGAGTGTTTACGAAGCCCTCTTCAGGGTCGCCAGGGAAACAGCTTCGCTGAACCTCATCCTTGTTATAGGCGCTCCAATCCGTGTGGACTGCCGTTTGTACAACTGCGGGGTAGTTCTCTATCAAGGCCGGATCCTTGGGATAGCCGTTAAATCATATTTGCCCAATTACAGAGAATTTTATGAAGCCAGACAGTTTAGTCCGGCAGATCAGGCTATTGTAGACTCCATTAATTTAGGGCCTCAAAAAAATATTCCTTTCGGAGCCGATCTGATATTTGAAGTGGAAAACGTCAAATTTTTTAAATTCTTCATTGAGATCTGCGAGGATGTGTGGGTTCCCATACCGCCATCCAGTTTCGCAGCCATGGCCGGTGCGACTGTTGTCGCCAACTTGTCGGCATCCAATATCACAATCGGAAAATCCGAGTACCGCCACAGCCTTACAGCAAATCAATCAGCCCGATGCATTGCTGCTTATCTTTACGCCGCTGCCGGTCCCGGTGAATCCACGACGGATCTTGCCTGGGATGGCCATGCCATGATTTATGAAAACGGCAATCTTCTCTCCGAATCAGACCGTTTTTCCCTTACACAGCAGATTGTCTATGCGGACATCGATCTGGACCGACTTGCTCAAGACAGGATGCGTTTGACGAGTTTCGGATTGAATGCCCGTACCCATAAGGACACTCTTCGCAAATTCCGGCGGATCGGCTTCGAAATAGTCCCTGTCAAGGATAGACTTTTACTTGATAGGCAGTATGCCCGTTTTCCTTATATCCCGGCTGACCCCACCAAACGTGATCAACGCTGCTATGAAGCATACAATATTCAGGTTCAGGGACTGGCAAAGCGTCTCGAATCAACAGGCATAAAAAATGTTGTGATCGGCGTCTCCGGAGGACTGGATTCAACCCATGCCCTGATCGTGGCCGCCAAAACGATGGATCGTCTCAGTTTGCCCCGCTCCTGCATCAAGGCTTATACAATGCCCGGTTTTGCCACAACTGACAAAACCTACACTAACTCATTGCGGCTGATGAAAGCGCTAGAAGTGGAAGCCAATGAAATTGACATTCGCCCCAGCTGTATGCAGATGCTCAAGGATATCCAACATCCTTTTGCCGAAGGGAAGACGCTCTATGATATTACTTTTGAAAATATTCAGGCCGGTGAACGAACCTCTCATCTATTCCGCATTGCCAACATGAGAAACGCCCTGGTTATCGGCACGGGAGATCTGAGCGAACTGGCTTTAGGCTGGTGCACTTACGGGGTAGGTGACCACATGTCTCATTACAACGTAAACGCAAGCCTTCCCAAGACACTGATTCAACACCTCATTCGGTGGGTAGCTCAATCTGATCAATTTTCTTTGGAGACTTCCGAGATTCTTATCGATATTCTTGAAACGGAGATCAGTCCCGAACTCGTTCCCGGTGAAGAAGGCCAACAACCGGCTCAGAAGACGGAATCAGTTATCGGTCCTTATGAACTGCAGGATTTCAACAATTTTTATACGACGCGCTTCGGCTATCTGCCTACAAAGATCTCCTTCATCGAGTATTGTACATGGAAGGATAAGAATAAAGGTTTATGGCCTGATATCCCTGAAGAAAAGAAGCATCAGTATTCAATCAGCGAGATCAAGCACTGGCTTAAGATATATCTTTTGCGTTTCTTCAAGATGAGCCAGTACAAACGCTCTTGTATACCCAACAGCCCAAAGGTCGGTTCAGGGGGCTCGCTTTCTCCACGAGGGGATTACAGGGCGCCAAGTGACAGTGAAGCTACTGTTTGGCTGAAAAATGCAGAACAAATACCTGATGAGGATATTTAACGATTTAATATGTTTAAGAGGATCGATAATAACAACTACGAACCGGAAGAGTCTTACCAGGATTTCGACGCGACGGAACTTTATTGCCCTCGATGCAAGCAGGCAGTGCCGGTCAGAAAGAGACTGCTGCTGATATTGAGCAGTGGCGAAAAATATGATTATACCTGCATCTTCTGTGGTACTTCGGTAGGAGAAAAGATCAGCAGTAAACCTAAACAGAGTCTGATTTTCTGAATTAATATCCGTTATTTTTATTTTTGCCAGTCTTTAGCTCTTCGTTTTTTCTCCATTGCAGTCAGCAATTTATGACCAAATGCACCGAAATCAGAATTCCCGCTGGCTGATTTATCTGCTGTCTTATCATTCGAATAAACCAAACTTGCTTCCTTTTCACCGCCGGATGCCCCTTCAAGATAGTCTCCCAGAAGCCCCCTGCTGTGAACATCCTCATGGCAATAAACACAAAGATTTTCCCAATTGCTGCCGTCGGGCGGATTGTAATTGTGATTGCCATCCTTGTGATGTACTGTGAGCAGGTGCCGATTGATCTCATCAAATTCTCTTCCGCACCGCGCGCAAACAAGGCCATGAATACTTAAGGATTTTTCGCGATAATCCTCACCGGATGGTCGACGAGCCTCCAGTTTTAATTCTCTTACGACATCTTCTGGTGATCTTGCAGTATCCCCTTTGCCGGCACTACTTTTGGCACGAACCCGCCCCCACTTGGAGCCAAACGTTACCTTTGCCATGAAAAAATTGCTCCTTCTACACTCTGCTAATTGCGATAACCAACGGGATATTTTCAAGCAACATCTTTTTACCTTACAACCGTAACAAAGAGGGCGGGAATTGCCTCCAAACAGCGCCCCCACCCTCGATTTCTTCTTATTTATTAAATTACTCTTGAGTCTTGCTGCTGACAGTCAAGCCTTTTATGAAAGCTTGAGCACCCTTAAACAAAGGCAAAGCATTGCGAAGCAAACAAGACAGGGAAAACCTCATACGTGATTGCACAGCCTGCTCCACGCTTCGTATTGTGTTAAATAAAGCATATGCTCGCTGAAAAGCGCTTGATAACTCGTTAATTTGAGTATTCACGTTGCGGGTTGCCTCATTCAGATTTCCCGTAATCTCTTCCATATTTGCTAAGATTGACGGCAATCTTTGATTCAATGTGCGCAACGTTATGTTAAACTGATCCACCGTTCGCCAAAGCTGATAAAGCAACGGGAGAACGAATATTATAATCAGAATTGAAAATCCAAGCAGAATATATAGAAAGATTTCCAGATTCATATGATCACTCCACTTTCAGGGACACAACCTAAGAAGTCGGTGTTTCCTTTTCCTGCCGGTAAGCATCCAAACCCGCATCAAATGCCCTTTTTAATCGACCTGCGCCTTCCTGTAAGGTTTCCTTTCCGCGCTCTGCAAGTTCGGAAGCTGTTTTTTCAACTTTTTCCGCCCCTTCCCCCGCGGTTTTTTTAACATCAGCAATGGCTTTCACTGCAGTTTCATAGGCCCTGCGACTTTTCTCAACAGCTTGATCGTATTCATCTCTAGCCTTAGCCATGAGTTCTTCAGTCTTCCTTCCGATATCCTCCCTTGTTTCTCGACCGCTTTTGGGGGCATAAAGAATGCCAATTAGAACGCCTGCCAATCCTCCTATCAGCAACCCTGTAATGAAATCGCTATCTCTATCGAACATAACAATTCCTCCTTTTCTTCTTTCGCTTATCCGCTCCATTTACAAATTAAAGATCCTGAAACAGGGACTCTTCAGGGATCCATTCGCCACCTAAACGCTGACTGTATTTTTAGCATGAAACAGTTTTTCATATCAAATTAATTTATAATGATTTCAATACAAGAGAATATATCTTTTGGAAGTAAGTAAAAATAGAATACTGAATCTAAAGGGAAGAAAAGCGTAAAACATTAAAGAACTCTAAACAGCCAAAGCACTCTGCGCTCTGAAGCGACAAAAAGAAAACCGGATATCTGAGCATACTCTCAAATATCCGGTTTTTTCTCGCTTTTTATAAAAATTACTTTGCCGGAGCTGGTGCCGGAGCTGGTGCCGGAGCCGGTGCAGGCGCTGCTTCAGGGGCTTTCGCTCCTTCTGCCGGGGCCGGTGCCGGGGCGGGCGCTGGAGGCGCTGCCGGGGCGGGTGCCGGTTCTTCCTTCTTCACCGCTTCTTCAGGCTTCTGCTCCTCAGCCTTCTTGCATCCAACGACTGCAAAGGATATTGCTGCAAAGAAAAGTACTGAAAACAGAACTGCTAAGATTCTCTTCATTTAGATATCACCTCCTTTCAAATTATTTATCAACATCTCTATATCTCTTCAATCACTTTACTTCGCGGGTGCCGGGGCGGGTGCCGGGGCTGGAGCTGGTGCCGGTGCAGGCGCTGCTTCAGGGGCTTTCGCTCCTTCTGCCGGGGCCGGAGCCGGGGCGGGTGCTGCCGGTGCTGCTGGAGCGGGTGCCGGGGCTTCCTTCTTCACGGCTTCCTCAGGTTTCTGCTCCTCAGCCTTCTTGCATCCAACGACTGCAAAGGACAATGCCGCAAAGAAAACCACTGAAATAACAAATGCTAAGACCTTCTTCATCGAATGTCACCTCCTTTCAATCATTTACCCTCTTCAATAATCAACTATTTAAATGCATGTGAGAGGGAAACATACGCCTTTTTTTTGCCTTGTCAAGACAAAAAATTACCAGTATATAAAATGCACAGTTTTTCAGGACACATAAAAGAGGTATATTTATGATTCTTGGCATTGATGTAGGAGGTACACACACGGACGCCGTTCTGATTGACTCCAATGGAATCAAAAAAACGGCCAAGGTAACAACTCATCCAGAGCGCGTTGTGGATTCCCTTTCAGAGATAGCAGCTGAATTACTAAAGGGCGAATCCCTCGAAAAGCTTCAGCGCATTGTTCTCAGTACGACCCTTTCCACTAATGCAATCGTCCAGGATAAAGTAGCTCCCGTGGGGCTTATGGTAATCAGTGGCCCCGGCCTTCCGCCTTCTTACATCGAATTAGGCAAAAATACCAACTTTCTGTCAGGTTATGTAAATCACCGGGGCATTGAAACAGCGCCTATTGATCCAGCTGAAGTCAACCGTGTCAGCAAGGATTTTCAACATAAAGGATTAAAGCATGCCGGCATAATCGGCAAATTCTCCACCCGCAACCCGAACCAGGAACTTCAAATAGAAAAGATGATCCGCACTGATCTAAATCATGTCTCTTTGGGCCACAGGATGTCCGGTCATCTCAATTTTCCGAGGCGAGTTGCGACAACGTATCTTAACGAAGCCATATGGGATCTTTATTTCTCCTTTGCTCAACAGGTCATCGCTTTTTTCAGGAATCTCGGGGCTTCCGTACCTGTTTACATTCTGAAGGCAGACGGCGGCACCTTTGAAATTGAGCAATCCATAGAGTTTCCCGTCCATACGATCCTGTCCGGACCGGCAGCAAGCATAATGGGAATTCTCAGCATGACCCCGAATAACAAAGATGATGCTATTGCACTTGATATAGGCGGAACAACAACAGACATTGCAATTTTCGCCGAAGGCGTTCCTCTTCTGGAGGCCTTTGGGGTAACAATGGAAGGCCATAAGACACTGATTCGCGGACTTCGTTCGAAACCGGTAGGAATCGGCGGTGACAGCAAAGTCAGATTTGAAGACGGTCATCTGAGCATAGGCCCTCAACGTGAAGGTCCCGCCGCCGCCTTTGACGGCCCCTACCCCACCCCCACTGATGCCATGATTGTCCTGGGTTTAACCGACATCGGCAACCGCTCGAAGGCTGAAACGGCAATTCAAAGTATAGCGCAGATTATGGGATGCACTGTTAAAGAGGCCGCTGAGAACATTTTTGAAGAGGCTTGTCAGATAATCGCCCGCAATGTCCGTTCCATAATCGAGGAAATCAATAATAAACCCGTTTATACAATCCATGAAATCCTGGAAGGAAAGAAGCTTTCTCCAAAAATTCTCTATATTATCGGCGGACCGGCCAAGCCCATGTCCGCTCGTCTCGGTCAGCTTCTGGAATGTCCCGTTTACATTCCACCTCACTACGAGGTTGCCAATGCTATAGGGGCTGCCCTTGCGAGGACGACTGCCGAATTGACTATCCTTGCCGATACAGAACGAGGTACGATGACCGTAGGCGAGGAAGGCATCCAGGAAAAACTTCCTCCACGTTTCACTAAAAACGATACCATTGAGACCGGCAGGAAATTATTGCGAGAAAGGGCTATCCGGCTGGGAGCTCAGGAAGAAGATCTGGAGATAGAAGTCATAGAAGACCAGGAATTCAACATGGTCAGGGATTTTTACACTACAGGGAAAAACATCCGCGTCAAGCTGCAGGTCAAACCGGGGCTAATTGCGGGATTCAATACAGGAGCAATATCATGAATAAAACGCGAAAATCCGGTTTAATCTTCTTCCCCGCTTTCGACTGGGCCATCTCTCCGACCCATCCTGAAAGAGAAGAACGCCTTTTATATACTCAGGACCAGGTTTTTGAAGAAGGCCTTCTCGACCTGGAGAACATCGTTGAATACAAGCCTTCCATCGCCTCTTATAAAGATATTAACCGGGCTCATTTCTGCGTTCCCGATGCCAGCGCCGTTACCACTGAATCCCATCTGATTTCCGCCGGCGGGGCGATTACCGCAGCCGATAAGGTAATGAAGAAGGAAGTAGACAACGCCTTTGCCCTTGTTCGGCCGCCGGGACACCACGCCATGCTTGTTGTCCATGGGGCAAGAGGATTCTGCAACGTAAATATCGAAGCCATAATGATCGAGTATATCCGGCGCTTCTACGGCCACAAGCGGATAGCCGTTGTGGACACGGACTGCCATCACGGCGACGGCACCCAGGACATTTACTGGAATGATCCGGATACCCTTTGCATTTCCATCCATCAGGATGGTCGCACCCTTTATCCCGGTTCCGGTTTTCATGAAGAATTCGGCGGCCCCAATGCCATGGGAACCACCTTGAACATCCCTTTGCCGCCCAGGACTTCCGACGAAGGGTTTCTCTACATCCTGGAAAACGCCATAATGCCTATCCTGCATGAATTCAAGCCGGATCTGGTGATCAATTCGGCCGGGCAGGACAATCATTTTTCTGATCCTATCACGGACATGCGTTTCAGCGCTCAAGGTTACGCCAAGTTGAACGATATTCTCTCGCCCGATATCGCCGTTTTGGAAGGCGGCTATTCCATCGAAAAGGCCCTTCCCTACGTCAATGTGGGCATCATCCTGGCGATGGCGGGTCTTGATTACAGTCAAGTAAAGGAACCGGAATACGATCCATCAAGGTTCATGCAGTCGCAAGATATTTCCCGTTATATAGCCCAGGAGGCGGAGGAGATTTACGAACTGTGGTCCCGCCGCGATGCGATTAGAGAAAAGTCAGTGGGAAATTCAAAATATGTCGGACGCAAAAAGAACATCTACTACGATACGGACGGCATTCGAGAACAACAGGAGGTTGTCGTTCGGGTATGCAATGACTGCGGCGGAATGGTAACAATCGATTCCCGGTCCGATCTGGGTTATCGAATTTTTGCCGTTACGATCCCTTGGAAAGCCTGCCGGGAGTGCCGCCGGGAAGGCGAAGATGCCTATTTAAAGGCACAAAAGGAAGGCCGGTACCAGTATGTATACCTTCAGGATAAGGAAAACGACCTGTTCCTGGTCAAATAGACTGCGAAACAAACAAGAAAGGAGCACAGGCAACGGTGGATGAAGAAGCAATAAGAAACAAAACACAGGAAACAGCGAAGAAACTTTTCGGCAAGGGTATCAAGATGGACCCGCCTTACCTTACATGGAAGGCCTTTGACCGGGATCTGGCCAATGATTTTTCCATGTTTATCACGGGTAATCTTTATTCCCGAACCGTACTGACGCTGCCGGAGCGGCAGATGGCGGCCTGTGCCATTCTCGGCGCTATTCGGGCGACTGACGAACTAAAACTGCACGTCAATGCGGCTCTAAATGTGGGATGCGATCCCAGGAAACTTACAGAGGTTTTCTTCCAGATGGCCCCTTATGCGGGGATGCCCGCGGTAAACGAGGCACTCAATGTCTTCCGGGAGGTTCTGGAAGAACGGGGGGAATGGCCGATTCAACAAAAATAGCCCAAGATATTTTTTGCAATAAGACTCCAAAGAAGACGGTCGCGAAAAGTTTTCCGATCGTCTTCTTCAGTTATTGAATACCGAGCGGAGTTAATTTTTCTTAAAAAATTGTCTAATCCTGTTGCCTTTTCTTCTTTGCTTCAACGCGAGTAAGGACTACGACGATCAGCCGGATTTTATCGACTTGTCTGAAGGCTCTTCGATACCCAGCCTTCTCGCCGTATGATCTTTTCCCAGAAAGTAATTCAACCATCCCGAGGACGAATCAAGATCCCAATTGCAGGGCGGCACCAATACAGTCTCCAATTGACTTTCCCGGCCCCATCTCTTCAATCGGGTATAGGCCTTTACGTAAATGCATTTCTGCGTGCCGGGATAAACTTCACACCATCCCTGATAGCTTCCTCCACAGGGTCCGTTCCGCTGATGTTTGGGACATTGCGACATGGGACAGAGGAAAGCCACATCGACCAGGGCACAATCGCCGCAATCACGGCAGCCATAGAGCATAGTTTTCAAAAGGTATTCCAGCTTGTGAAAAGGCTTTTCCATCCGAGAACCTTTCACCTTCATGGCAAGGCGTCGCATTATAGCAAAGCCCTTTTTACCGGGGTCAAAGAACAGGTTATGGCAGAATCGGGAAAATCCGTACAGACCGTTTCCTGATACATCGGAAGAACTGCCCTTGAGTTCTGTGGGCAGCAATTCATTCAATCCACTTCTCTGATCTTTCTGAAAAAAATAAAAGCCGCCGGGAAGAGGATACTGAAATTCCTTTACCAGCTCCTCCCAGGAATCGCTCAGTTCTTCACCTTTCTCAATTACAGCGGTCACCTGCTCATAGGATACCATATGGCCGCCGATATGAGCTCCGCTGTACCCTAGCCCCTTAAGTATTGCATACATCTTTGCGGCTCGCAGCAGCCGTGCCTCCAAGCCTTTGTCCGGCAAGCCGCGCTCCCGATCCAGTTGCGCCAACAATTCATCTGTTACGACACACCCGGGCAGCCGGTTCTCCTTCATCAATCTCGCCGCAGGATAAGACAAAAGGAAGATGTTTCCCAGCAAAGGGACTTCAATACCCCTCATTTTCATGTAGATCAGCAGTTCCTGAAATTTGCGGATGTCATACCCTAGCTGGGTGACGACAAAGGAGGCACCGCAGGCAATCTTTTTTTTGAGCTTATAGTATTGCCCGAGAAGTTCCGCCTCAGTTTCCTTGAATGGCGAGACGGCCGCACCGGCGAAAAAATGGGTGTTTTGAAGCTTTCCTG
>MVQR01000059.1 GCA_002067815.1 Syntrophus sp. PtaB.Bin001
GTTTTATATGTCTCGTAATCAAAAACCGGCATTCAGCACTAACCTCATCAAGTAGTAATTGACTTTAAGAACACGCCTCTGTTTTTTTAAATTTAACAAACAGGATTTTCCCACAGCGCGGACATATTGAAGACAGCAAAGCCATATATCATTTAAAGCTTAAAAAATATACAATATTATCGAATCATGGCTCTGAGGGCTACTCCCGCCACCTTATAATCGAGAAGCGCCATGTAGTGTGCAGGTCATCAAGTTTTCCCGGTAGGATTTTTCCCTTGTGTTTGGAAAACATTGAAATCGACCGTCTAAAAAACTTCCTTCACTGAAGCTGGCAATCTCAATGGTTGGAACGGCATCGAATTTAACGAGGCAGGGATTCCGATTCGTTATTTATCCTTCGCCGTTATCCCGGATAGTCCAGCATTACGGAAAGAATATCAACGACTATGAATCCGTTGACAAAATTTATCATAGAGACTTGTAGACAAAAAATAAGGGGCTACATTTCGTAACCCCTTGTAATTGGTGGGCGATGCGCGATTCGAACGCGCGGCCTTTGGTTCCGGAGCTTGACGTTTTTACTTGATATAATTATTTATTTTCACTTTCTCAGTAGAGACTCAGATGCACGACAGCAATGCGATTTGAACCATCAAGTATCTCGAATAGTGCGTCATCACCATTCCCGCGTCCAATCAGTCTTACCGGCAACCCATACAGCCCGTGTCCTGGAGGAACCTCCAACTCTAGCTGCTTGAACTGGCTTTCATGGAACCGCGAATCGAATTTTTCGGTGGAACACCATGGCTCAAGCAATTCGATCATACCACCCTTCTTGAGAAGCATAACGTGTCGCTGCATGACCTGCGCGGCGTTGTTTGCCGTGCCAGAGTCTTCGCCGCTATTGGGCGATTCATTTTCGTGATTATCTTGTCTCGGAGAGCCGGCTCACCTTTTTCTGAACAGCCTCATTGCACCCCAGACAAGAAGAACGATGGCTGTAAGGCCAAAGGTGATCTTGAAACGAGCCACTCGCCAATTGCTACCAAGAAACTCCGCAACCATTTCGGAATGGAAATAGGCATACCAGATCAGCCCTGTCGGAATCAAAATGGTGGACCATATTAAGATGTAGTTTTTGAGTTTTTCTCTCTTCTCTCGTTTCAGTCTCGCTTCCTCAGACATTAGAAGAGGGAACTCAACATTTCTTTTCCGTCCGAACATCTTTCCTATTCGTGTCTTTTCATCTGCCCAACAAGTTATTATAAAGTTTCTGGGTATCTCCAGTTTCATCTGGAATCTTCAAAAGACTTGATGCAATTACCATGCAGTTATTGTATTTTTTATATGCTTATTGTATTCTCTATTCTAGTATAAGTACTCTTAATTATTAGAATTCTCTTTATATGAATTATTCACCCATCTAATTCCTTCTATCTGGATATCATGTAAAATTTAAGATTTATGCAAAAAAGGAGATTTCCTCATGTTGGCAAATGCAACAGTATTACAAGGAATATTATTTGAAACTATGTATGAATGTCTAAACTATTGGATGCCACATTTCAGGAAGGAATAAATCGTGGTGAAGTCTTAGTTTAAAATAAAGATATCTAATTACACCGAAGAGGATTAATCATAAAAAGTCTCTAAGGGCGTAGAGACTAAAAATAGGGGCCACATTTCGTAACCCCTTGATTTTGGTGGGCGATGCGCGATTCGAACGCGCGGCCTTTGGTTCCGGAGTCCAATGACAGGCATTTGCTACCCCTCTAATTAAAAATCATTTGACATAATTCAATCTAAGATTTAAGGTGCTTACAAAAAGGCCTATTGGTCTTATTTTCATTCAAAATCATAAAAAATAACTTTCAAGGGTAGCAATAGGGTAGCAGAGAAAAACGCACTAGTGACCTTTTGGTCAAGCCAAAAAGCGATAAAAGGGGTCTAATATTGGCAGTCAGAGAGCGCACAAAATATCAAGGTGTATATCGCCGGGAATCATCGGACAGGACATTCAAGGGGAAGCCGGACATCTGTTTTGACATTTCCTATAAAACCGCTGGGAAGAAAGTTTGGGAAAAAGTCGGCTGGCTATCAGAAGGATATTCGGAAAAACTGGCAGCGGATATTCTGGCGGAGCGAAAACGTTCGATCCGTCATGGCGAGGAACTGCCAAAACAGAAGCAGAAAGAACCATTCTTTTATGACTTGGCTGACAAATATTTCAAGTGGGCAAAAACAAATCTAACAAAGGAAGGGAAATTTGAGCTGAACCGTTACAACCTTCACCTCAAGAATTTTTTCAACAATAAGCGCATGGATCAGATTTCTTCTTTTGATCTGGAACATCTCAAGGTGGAACTGGGGAAGAAAGGTCTCAGTCCGATGAGCATCAAGCATGTCCTGGTGCTGTTCCGTTCAATCGTTAACAAGGCCATTGTCTGGGATGAATATAAAGGGGCGAATCCGGTCAAAGGGGTGAAGATGCCCGTGCCCGAAAATGAAAGACAGCGTTTTTTGAGTCATGAAGAAGCTGAAATGTTACTGAGCAATCTCAAAGGAAGGTCGCTATTGTGGCATGATATCGCCCTTCTCTCGCTGTACACCGGGATGAGGGCGAGCGAAATCTTCAATCTAAAAAATCATGACCTGAATTTCGACGATGGAACAATCTTCATATCGAACCCCAAAAACAAGCATTCACGATATGCCTATATGACGAGCCCTATTAAGGAGATGCTCCGAAATCGAGCGGGTGACAATCCGGACGCCTACGTTTTCTTAAGCCGCAAGGGTGAGAAAATCACCGAGATCAGCCGGTCATTCGAACGGGCGGTTGACGACCTAGGGCTAAATAAAGGCATTCAAGACCCTCGCCAGAAGGTGGTTTTCCATACCCTGCGGCATACTTTTTGTTCATGGCTGGCTATTCAGGGAACACCACTTTACACTATCGCGGAACTGGCGGGACACCGGGACTTGAAGATGTCAAGCCGCTACTCTCATCTTTCGCCAGACCACAAAAGAACGGCTGTCAATGGCCTGGAAGCGGCCTTGAACAGGAGCGAAGAAAAAGTTGTTAATTTTGATAGAAAATAATTTCATGACTGGGGAATAAGCCTACAGGCCGAAAAGCGGGAATATTCCACCGCCTGCCTCCTGTTTCAGCTCTGGGAGATTGTCAGGGATAGACGATGAAGAAGAAATCTATCGCAGTAACGGATGACACCATTATAGAAAAGGGAAAAACGTATACCATCGATGGGGGTGCAGAGTTTGCGGATGAGCCTGATGAACTCTCCAGAAAGCCCTTGCCTAAAAAGGAAACCGTTGACTACTCGCCCCCTAAGTCATACTTCCAAATTGTCGAAAGTTTTAATGGTAGAACACCACTGACTTTGGCAAATATGACGATTATTGACCCCGAATATATAATTCAAAGACTTATCACGCACAAAATGAGCATTCTGTTTCATATTAGAAGCATTATTGATGCCTATATAAAAGAAAGCCCTAGAATAAGAAAAGCCAGTATCACCGGAGTAGCAGGTTTCCCGTGGACTGAGTTCAGGAAGTTACGGCGAAGCTGTTTAGAGAACACAAACCTTTCTTTTCTCAGCCAGCCACCGGATATTTTAAAACCAGATACTATAAAACCAATTTTCCCAATAGTGCCGATTTCCGATTATGGAGACTTGAGTACCTTTCAGATCATCCGGGATGATTGTGATGATTTAGCAAGATTCTTGGAAGGTGTCGAAAAATTGAGTCCCCATTTTCTATCGTATCTTCTTTCAGAAGTAATTTACCATATAGAGAGCAGATTCCATTATTTAATGGGCTACCATCGGAAGAAATTTGAGAGAGGCAAGACCACAAAGGAATTTAATGAAATAGCCGGAAAATGGACAGAAGATAGGGTAGAAAAAATACTTGATGACTGCTGTGGAGGCATCATAGGTTATGATACCCTGCCCCGTGGAAAAAAGAAACCAATCCGTGACAAAATAGGAAAATCAATTAGAGATGATGACGGGCGGAATGTTTATAAGATATTGGCTAGATTGAGAAAAAAGAGTAACAAATACTGCCCTCCAGAACGGAGTTCATGAACTTCCGAACGGAAGGCACTATAAATCCTTAAAATCAGACATAATATAAGGTCACGTAAACGCTACGTGACCTTTTTTTATTTCATTTTAAGGAGAAAACAATGAATCAAGAAAAAGCAACCTTCACACCACCAGAAGCAGCAACCTGCCCTACCCCAACTACCAAAGCAAATTTTTTTATAGCCTTGACCCCGAAGCAAGTCACTGAACATTACCCACAACTTACTGAATCTGAAGGTGTTCTAGCAAACTGGCGCACGCAGAAAAAGGGGCCGAAGTATTACAAAGTTGGCAACAAGATTCTGTATCGTCCTACGGATATCGAAGACTACATGTTCTCATGTCCTGTTCTGACCATCGACAGTGTGAGGTAAGCCATGAATAATCTCACCCTTTACGATGAATCAGTTTGGAACCATTTTGTCAAACCCGGTGAAGTTGTCGAAATCCGCGTCCTGGGAGCATCCGGTAAACTTGCCGGGCAATCGGTATATCGAAAAACGGTTTCCGGCTGCTTCGACAATCACCCTGATTTCTGCAAGGCCATGAAGCAGGTCGACGGGCTTGAATACAGCGGGGCCTATTTCACCCTTCAAGTGATTGACCCGCGATTGATCGGAAGGGCATTCAATAGGCTGAAAGTCAGCGATTTAACCACGTCGGATAACAACGTTCTCGCTTATCGCTGGCTTCCTTTGGATTTCGATCCGGTGAGACCTTCCGGAATTTCATCTTCTGATGCAGAACTGAAAGAAGCCGTCACCCTTCGGGATCATGTCATCCCGATAATTCAGAAGCGTTATGACTTACCTTCCCCGCTATTGGCAATGTCAGGAAATGGTTGCCATGCCTTGTTTCGCCTTCCTGATTGGTCTGTTGATGATGAACACAAAAGGATCATGCAGGGATTACTCAAGGCAATTTCTGAAGAGTTCAACACAAAAAACGTGAATATCGATGCTGCTGTCTGGAATCCTGCGCGTATCTGGAAACTGTACGGAACCACGGCACACAAGGGTGACATTGTGCCGGCTGGGGGATATCGGGAAGCAAGACCACACCGTGAATCTTACATTGAGAGTTTAGGGGAATAGCGGATGATAAACTTGGAAAGAATTATGGAAGATATTGAGAAAACAAAAGAAAAGGGCCAGCAGGCTGCAACCTCTGACCCCATGAACTTTGAACACGATCTAAATAATCATCTACAGAAAATAGGTAATTCCGTCAAGAATAAAATGAGGGGACAAGGGCACTGGAAATTAATTCTTGATCATTGCCTCTTCGATGAATCCCACACCGGGAAAGACGCATCAATTTTCCTGTGGGATGATGGAAGTAAAGGATACAAATGCTTTCACGATTCGTGTTCTGATAAGAAGTGGAAGGATGCGGCGCGCGTCCTCGGATGGCCTGCTGAAGGCTGGATCGAATCGAATGAGCAGGAACCCGAATGGGAACCCACCATCAAAACATGGCCGGTTATGGCGCCGGAGGCTTTCCGGGGGATTGCCGAAAAGTTCGTTGAACTCGCTACGAGGAACAGTGAAGCAGATCCTGCAGCAGTCCTGGCAACCTTCCTTGTCCGTTTCGGGGTAGAAGCTGGAGACAGCGCTTTTGTTCAGGTCGGGGACACAATACACCCGGCTCGGGAATATGTCTGTATAGTTGGAGCCTCGGCTACAAGTCGGAAAGGAACGTCAGCTGCACCGGTTGATAAAACTTTTGACGACCTTAATGCGCTTAATGCGCTTTTTGCGCAAAAGAAAATTCAAAAATCACCTGGCCCGTTATCAAGTGGCGAGGGGATCATTTTCAGTGTCCGTGATCCGATTGAGAAATGGGAAGTGGATAAAAAAACAAAGCGAGGAAGTTGGGTTGTTGTTGATCCTGGGGTTACGGATAAACGGTTATATGTCCAAGATGAAGAATTTGCTTCGGCTTTACAATGCACGCGCCGTGAAGGGAATACATTATCTACAACACTGCGAGGACTGTGGGACAGGGGGGAAGCAGCACCCTTGACAAAAAACAACAAGATCAGCACCACAGGGGCGCATGTGGGTATTGTGACGCATATAACTATTCCAGAATTAAAGAAGCTGATTGATGAGGTTCAGCTGCTTAACGGCTTTGGGAATCGCTTTCTATGGGTAGTTGCACGTAGAAACAAGTTAGTCGTCTTTCCGGAACCAATGCCGGAAAAAGAATTAAATATCCTACGTCGAAAGATATCCGAAAGGATAATTGCAGCGTGGGAACCTGGTGCTGTGTCGTTGGACCATGCAGCGTGTAACTTATGGAAAGACATCTACATAAATCTTTCAAAACGAAACTCAAGCGGTTTGGTTGGTGCTCTGCTTGACCGTGATGCACCTCACATCCTTAGGTTATCCCTAATATACGCATTAATCGATGGATTGAGAGAGATCAGGATTGAACATCTTAACTCAGCTTTGGCATTTTGGCATTATGTTGAAGATTCAGTCCGATATATCTTTGAAGGTTACGAAACAGATAAGCTGATCAACAAAATATATGACATCATTGAGAAACATCATCCGCACCCTGTTTCTGCCACCGATATTCATAATGAATTAGGGAAGCATGCGACCAAGACCGAGAAAGAACAGGCATTAAACAGCCTCGTTGCTTCAGGCCGTATTTTCTGTGAAGAAATTCAGACAACCGGAAGAAAGAGAAAAATTTTTTCCATTAGCGCATTAAGCGCAAAAAGCGCATTAAGCCTCCCCTTATCTTCAAGCATACCCTCTGACCTTTTCAATGCTTCTGATAATTCTAATATCTTCAGAGGCGCAGTTTCAGAGCAAGCGCCAATCACATCTGACCTTTTCAAAAAAGAATGCGATTTGAGAGAGGTGATCATATGAGACGCGAACTTCTCGCGGAGCTAAGCACGGCTGGTTACGAAATCCTTCCGGAAGGTGAAAACATCAAATTGCGATACCGGAAGCAGGGAGCCCCTCCGGATACCGTAAAGCCGCTAATTGATGAACTTAAGAAATGCAAGGCCGAGATTTTGACATTGTTAAAAGCTCCGCAAAGCGTAGATGTCTGGACGAATCCCCACCGGCAGGGAACCCCGGAAGCGCGTCGGGAATCTCTCCGAATGGTGATGGAGGCGAATCTGCACCAGGCAATGAGCGACATCCAGGCCGGAAGACGCTGGAAGGTCACTCCGGAAGTCCGGGAACTGGAAGAGATGATTGACCGGGCTAATCTGGAAATCCTTGCCGGTCGGGGAGACATCGAGGATTTCATCTTGCTGGTCGCGCAATGGAAGAATGCTGGAACCGGGACAACCGGACAAAGGAGGGATGACGCATGAAGATAATCTGCTCCAACAAAATCATCCTGCAGGATGTCCCTTCCCGCTTCACCCGGATCATCCGGGAGCGGTTGACCATGCCGAACCCTGTCTATGCCGAAGCAGAGAAGCGGGGGCGATGGACGGGTAATATCTCGCGAGAATTGCGATTCTATGAGGACACGCCGGAGGGGTTGATTATCCCCCGTGGCTTTGCGCGTCAGCTTCTCCGGTTGGCGACACAATACGAAGTGTCGTGGGAACTCGATGACCGCCGGCGGGTGTTGCCGGAAGTGGAATTCATCTTTACCGGGAAACTCAGAGACTACCAGATGGAAGCCGTCCAAGATGTTCTGAAGCATGACCACGGGGTTCTTTTCTGTCCCACGGGGGGAGGGAAAACAATTATCGCCCTGGCTGTCATTGCCAAACAGGGACAACCGGCACTGGTAATTGTTCACACGAAGGAATTACTTCACCAATGGATCGACCGGGCCGTCCAATTTCTGGGAATGGAGCAGGATGAGATCGGGATCATCGGCGGCGGCAAGAAGCGGATCGGGGAAAGGTTGACCATCGGCATCGTCAATTCCATTTATCCGATTGCCGAAGAGATCCGGGAACATTTCGGCTTTGCCATAGTCGATGAATGCCACCATTGCCCTTCCAGGACGTTCACAGAGGCGGTCAGTGCCTTTGATTGCCGGTTCATGTTGGGTCTTTCCGCAACGCCCTATCGCAGGGACGGGCTTTCAAAACTGATTTACTGGCACCTGGGGGATCAGGTTCACGCTGTGAAAAAGAGCAGATTGATCCGTGAAAGAAGCATTATAAAACCTGAGATCGTGATCAGGCAAACGGGATTTATCTCGTCATTCAATCTGACAGAGAAATACCCCGCCGGAATCAGCGATTTGACCGGGAATCCGGAACGCAACAAACTGATTGTCGATGACGTCGTGGACTACTTCCGAGGCAATGATGGGCCTGTCCTGATTCTATCCGACCGAAAATCCCATTGCCTCACCCTGTCTGAGATGCTGGTTGACGAAGGAATCCGGGCGGAACCCCTGATCGGTGACTTGAGCACCAGCAAACGCCGGGAAGTGGTCGCAGCGATCCGGGCGGGTGAAGTCCAGGCGATATGCGCCACAGGCAACCTGATCGGCGAGGGATTTGACCTTCCGGCTGCGTCCGCCTTGTTCCTGGCAATGCCGATCAAGTTTTCCGGGCGGGTCATCCAATATGCAGGCCGCGTATTGCGACCGGCGCCTGGGAAGAATCGGGCGGTCATTTACGATTATGTCGATTCACGGGAACCTGTCCTTGTGGCTTCAGGAAAGGCATGCCAACGCGCATATCAGAAACTCACAGCTTGACTGTCAGCGAGGTGATTCCGATGGAACTTTGCAACTTCATATTTTCAATCAGGGTTATGATGAAAATTATTTTCGTGAAAGGAGGAGCGATAATGAACAGCTTGAGGCGACGATTGGAAAAAATAGAGAACGCCGCAAATCCCAGGGAGACGTCAGCGCCGGAATGGGCTCTCCGGAACGTCCGGGCGGAGCTGGAATTCCAACGGATTCTGAACGAGATGAAAACGAAATATTGCTGCGGGGAACCCACGCCACTGTTGACGCAGGATGAACTTTTCCAGAAGGCCCGGGAACTGGCCGCCAGGTATGGGTCGGAGGAAGCTTACAAACAGGCTTTCACCAAATACCAGAACAGCCCTGAATGCCGGCAGCAGATCACAGGGATGAAATTGAAATACGGCCTGAGATAGGTAGAGGGCAATCAAATAGTTATTTATTATCAAACAGTTACCAAATCTTTTATAAGCAAAAATGAGGCAACAACACTATGAGAAGACTCAATAATTTGCAGGATTTACGGCGCTATATGGCGAACCTGATAAATCGGACGGAGGCCGGTGAGGTTGACCCTGCGGTCGCCGGGAAACTTGGATATCTGGCCTCTATCCTTCACCGGGTTATCGAGGGCGGCGATCTCGAAGAACGCATTAGCAGACTCGAAAAAGCATTCACAACCAAAGGAGGTAAATAACGATGCGCATTGCCCAACGACTGAACAAATTAGAACAGGCGGCCATGACAGGAAACCGCATTCCCCAAAGAGATAGAGTGCTCCACTTTACGTACAGGAACGGCGATCAGGCGGATTATCTCCGGAAAAGGCAGGAATGCCTTGACGAGTTCCAGGCGAAGTATGGCCCCGACGCCCCGATGGATGATATCGTGATGGTCGCTATCCGGAAATTTTACCGGGATTGAGATCAAGAGAAGGGTTTTAAGGTGAGAAATATTTCTTCTGATTAAGAGATATCCGTTTGTATTTTTCTATTGGGGGCTCATTTTGAGCCCCTTGATTCAATCGATAAAAGTAACGGGAAGTTGATCAGACGTCGTATGGTATTTGATAGGGATGGTCAAAAAGGAAAACTTGAAAACTGCAAAGCCGGGTGGTCAAAGATGCACTGGACAACCCGGAAGTTCGACAAGCGATTGAAGACTATGAAGATAATGTTGGATATGTCGATACCGGTAAGGATCTTTACTTCGCATTAATGAGGTATCAGGGAGGTGCAGCCGAAGCATCAGCCTTCCTTAATTCAATTGGTATTCCCGGTACCAAATACATTGATGAAGCGGCAATAGATAAAGGGAAAAGCGGATCAAATTTCGTCCTGTTCGATGACAGCCAGGTCAGCATCGAGGCGAGATATCCTTATCAAGAAGCGATAGCAGAGGTCCGGTATTCGAGAAAAGGCAAGGCAAAACCCACCATATCAAAGAAAAACGGGGCTAATGTTATTGATATCCCATCTGGTAGTAAGATAGCACGCGGGGTCTTTGTTGCGTCGCATCTGAAATCGTTAAACACCTCTGATTTATATGACTCGGATCCACTCTTGTCCAAATTAGCTTTTTTAAGAAGGGAAAGTTGAGCCCTGATTTGGTATAGGAATTTTGGCCAAATCA
>MVQR01000060.1 GCA_002067815.1 Syntrophus sp. PtaB.Bin001
AACCATGATTTCAGAAATATTCGATCCCGAACTCTGGATGGCCGTGCCCGATTTTGACTTTACGGACATCACCTACCATCGTGCGAAGGGACAGGGGACGGTGCGCATCGCCTTCAACAGGCCGGAGATCCGCAACGCCTTTCGGCCGAAGACGGTCGACGAACTCTATATCGCTCTGGATCATGCCCGCATGACTCCGGATGTCGGCGTGGTGCTCCTCACCGGCAATGGACCTTCGCCCAAGGACGGCGTCTGGGCATTCTGTTCCGGCGGTGATCAACAGATCCGCGGCAAGGACGGTTATAAATACGTAGGCAAGGAAGGGGATGTAGATCCGAATCGCCTGGGACGGCTTCACATCCTGGAAGTTCAGCGCCTCATCCGGTTCATGCCCAAAATCGTCGTAGCCGTGGTGCCCGGCTGGGCCGTGGGTGGCGGTCACAGTTTGCATGTGGTGTGCGACCTCACTCTCGCATCAAGAGAGCACGCAATCTTCAAGCAGACAGATCCGGACGTGGCAAGCTTCGACAGCGGCTACGGTTCGGCATATTTAGCAAAGCACATCGGACAGAAGCGCGCCCGGGAGATCTTTTTTTTGGGCTTCGACTATACCGCCCAGGAAGCCTTCGAGATGGGCATGGTCAACAAGGTGGTCCCACACTCGGAACTGGAGACGGTCGCTCTGGAATGGGGTAAAATCATGAACGCAAAATCACCGACAGCCATGCGCATGCTGAAGTTCGGGTTTAACTTGACGGATGACGGCATGGTGGGACAGCAACTCTTCGCCGGGGAAGCCACCCGTCTGGCTTACGGCACTCCCGAAGCGGTAGAAGGAAGAAGCGCCTTTCTCGAAAAGCGCCCCAAGGACTTCACAAAATTCCCCTGGCACTACTGATAAAGATTCAATTTTCAGAGGTGTAACAGCCAAGGCGGCAATCGGTTCTACTTGTTTGCCGTGGAGGAATGGATATTCATATATTACAACTTTAAGGAGAACTCGATGATAATAACATTGGATGACGGCAGACGCGTACCTGTGGAAATGCACAGGGTAAAGATAGTTCAGAAGATAAATCTGCTTCCGGCTGAGGAACGTTTGAAATGCCTTAGGGAAGTGGGATACAACACCTTCCTGTTGCAGTCGCAGGATGTTTTTCTGGATATGCTGACAGACAGCGGTACGAACGCCATGAGCGACAACCAGCTCGCCGCCATGATGGTTGCCGATGACGCCTATGCCGGCTCCGCAAGCTTCGTTAAACTGGCCAATGTGGTCAAGAAGATTTTCGGCTTCCAGCACACCCTGCCGGTTCATCAGGGACGGGCGGCGGAGCATCTGCTTGTCAAGGTCCTACTCAAACCGCCACAGGTCGTCCTTAACAATTACCACTTTCCTTCAACCCGAGTCCATGTGGAAATCGTCGGCTCGCAGATTCTGGATCTAGTGCCGGATGACTCCCTGATCCCCGCCGGCAGCAATCCTTTCAAGGGAAATATCGATCTGAACAAGCTCCGCAACGCCATCGAACAGAACGGCCCGGAAAACGTCGCTTTCATCCGCATGGAAGCCACTACCAACCTGATCGGCGGCCAGCCATTCTCCATGCAGAACCTCAGGGAAGTCAGGGAAATCGCCACGAAGAACGGCATCCTTTTGATCCTGGACGGCAGCCTGATCGGAGAAAACGCCTATTTCATCAAACAGCGCGAGGCCGGTTATGCCGACAAGTCGATCCAGGAAATCCTGCTGGAAATGATGAGCATGGTGGACATCTTCTACATGTCGGGACGCAAGAGCGGCGGGGCCCGCGGTGGTCTCATCGCCACCAACAACAAACAGCACTTCGATTCTCTTATGAACTGGCTTCCCGTCTATGAAGGTTTCTCGACCTACGGCGGCATGTCCACCAAGGAAATAGAAGCCATGGCCGTTGGTCTGGAAGAAATGACCCAGACCGAAGTGGCCGGCAGCAGTCCCGAGTACATTCAATATTTAGCCGAACGCTTACAGGGATACGGCGTTCCCGTCGTCACCCCGCCGGGCGGACTGGCCTGCCATGTCGATGCACGGGCCTTCCTGCCCCACATACCGCCTCTTCAGTATCCGGCGGAGTGCCTCAATGCGGCGATGTACCTTGTCTCAGGAGCACGGGGGGTCGAACGAGGCACCATGTCGGAAGACCGGGACCGAAGCGGCAATGAAATCGTGGCCCGGATGGAACTCGTGCGGATCGCCGTTCCCCGTCGCTCCTTTACGCTCGGCCAGATGGAATATGTGGCCCAGCGCGTTTCCTGGCTTTACCGCCACCGAGATCTTATCGGCGGGCTCCGTTTTGTGGAAGAGCCGCCGGTGATGCGATTCTTCTTCGGCAGGTTGGAACCCTTGGGCGGTGATTGGGGACAGAAAATCATAGACGCCTTCCGGGCGGATTTCGGAAACAACCTGTGATTCCAACAATGACAAGGATGTTCATAGCTATGAAGAAATTGACAATATTGTTCGTTACAGCGCTCATTTTAGCGGGTTTTTCAGCTTATGCTTTCGCTGCCGGTCCTGACAGGCACGGACCTGGACGCCATCACTCTTCCTACAAAAACCATCACGGCCATTACAAGGGATACCCGAGTCATTATAGCCCATACCGACATGCCTGGCATCATCATGGACCGTATGCCCCCGGCTGGCATCGCCACGGGCCTTACAGTCATGGCGGGCATCATCATGGCCGATAAGGCCAGAAAGAAACGGGGATATATCAATTAAGGCTGGCCTTCATGGCGCCCACTAATGTAACCGCCTTATAGAATGGCTGGAACGTTCGGAAATTCTTATCTACAATTTTTACCTTTCGGGAACAGTTGTGTGTATTTGAAATACGGCAGTCTGATTATCACCAAATGAATTTCTTCATCTTCCGCAAGCGGAAAGGAACAATGATCTTCCTTTCCGCAATTTGTCGGCAAGATGACTCCACGCTGGTTTAAATAATGCATACCGATCTGATGTCGAAGATTGGATAGGCGACACATTTCTGCTTGGAGATCAATTTTGTGGATTATCAGATAAGAAAAGGCGATTCTATTGAAAAAGTAACCCGTTTGCTCGGCTTAAGCTGGAACGAATTTAGAAGACTTAATCCTGAAGCAGTCAGCCATTCCGGAAAGACCGGTCGGTGGTATATAAAAGAAGGGGCTTGTGTCAGCAATTCCAAATCATTCCAAGCCGAGCTGGACACCGCTCAAGCAGCGGCAAAAGGAAAATCTTCACAAATAAAAACCGAAGATGGGGAGAAAAACCGTTGGATTTATTACACGGTTAAGCAGGGAGATACGTTAGCGGTTCTCGCAAAAAAGAAGTTCAATGTCCCCGTTCAAGATATTCTCAGGGATAACGGCTTGCAAAAGGCATCTCGTTTACAGGCCGGTCAGGAAATAAAGATACGGATTCCGAGTTATCAGCAAAAGGAAACCGTAACAGCCAGCTGGTATGGGAAAACCCATCACGGCAAGCAAATGGCTAACGGAAAAAAGTTCGACATGAACGCCGCAACGCTTGCGCACCGCTTTCTGCCATTCGGAACCCGCGTTGAATTGGAAAACCCTGAAACAGGGCAGGTGGTAAAAGCGACGGTTACCGATCGGGGACCTTTTGTCGCCGGCCGTGATGTGGATCTTTCTTATGGAGTGGCGAAAAAACTCTCAGTTGTCGAAAAAGGCGTCAGCAAACTACAAATGCGTGTTATCTAGACCGCGACCGGCTTTCGCTACCACCAGTAAGGATGGCGATACCCCGGATAGGGCCCCCATGGATAAAAGAAAGGATCCCCGTACCAGGGATCATAATAGTAAGGGGGCAATTCCTTCCTCTTCTCCCAGAGGCGGAGGGCTCGGGCATCGATAATGGGATACGTATAGCGATGCTCGCCGACGGGACGTTCCTCTTTACCGGCAATCGTTCCCGCAACAGTTATCTCGCGGTCCTTGCTGTAAATGGCCGGATCGAGAAAGCCTCGATAACGAACCAGAAAACGACCTGCTGACTTATCCAGTTCCTTCGGCTGTTTTTGAAAATCGAGCTCTGCCTGCCTGACAATTATGAGCGTATCGTCGGTTCTGGTAATGGTCTCAATGATGACGCCGCCCCAGATGACAGTTTCTCCCTTGAAGGCATCAGGGGCCTTGAAGACCTCATTGAATTCAATATCCTTTTTCACCTCCTGCATGACCTCCTTCGGAAAAGGCGCACAGGAGACGATTAAAAATAAAAGGAGCGAAATAAAAAGTTGCGGTCTCATTTTAAAACCCCACACCGACTCCCATTCCGCCACCGCCGCCATGACTCCCTATACCCCCGCCGATACCGATACCAAACCGAGGGGAACTGTAAGTGTCACTCAGTTTCCAGAGATAATGCTCTCTTGCCGACAGCAGAGGATATGTGTAATTAATCTCTTTGAGCGGGCGGATTACCTTGCCGTCCACCTGCCCGGCCACGGTCAACTTTCTGCCGCTCGCATAGATGGCTGGGTCTAGAAAGCCCTGAAAGCGTACAAGGAAACGGCCCGAGGACTTGTCGGTATCCGATGGTTTTTGCTGATAGTCGAGGGGTTTTTCCAGAACCTCAATCCAAGTCTCGTCGGCTTTCACCGTCGTCGCTATTATCTGCCCTCCCAGCACTACAACCCGGCCCTTAAAGGCATCGGGATTCTGCTGAAGGGCGGCAAAGGAGATGTTTTTATCCACGGTGTTCATTGTTGTTTGTGAAATTACGGGAGCGCAGGCAGATATCAACAACACCAACAAACAAAAGGTGGGGCCAATTCTTCTGATCATTTGTGACTCACTTTCCAATCGGGATCCGCGGCTCGTTTAGGTATGCGGGATTTCCCGTTTTTCATTAATGAAAGCAACCTGTTCTGATAATACATACAGTATAAGACAAAATTCTTTTACGTCAATGAGAAACTGCCGCCGCCCATGTCATCAACCTCAATCGAACAAGGAAACATCAAACCCGGAAAACATCCGAATATACGATCAATTCTACAATGTGCTCAATATCACTGTCTAGGGGACGATCTTCCTGGACTATGGATGATACTTTTCGGATTTCTTTAATGATACTTTGCAATCTGTGACGCTGCCGGACATTGCCGCGAAGCTCGCAGGCCTGCGCCGCTGCCAACAAATGTATGGCTACCACCCGTTCGGTGAGGGTACAGATCCGGGCGGCGTCGCGGGCGGCAATTGTCCCCATGCTGACCTTGTCCTGGTTGTGAGATTCCGTTGAGCGGGAGAAGGAACCGGCAGGCATTGTGTTTTTCAGCGCTTCCGCCGCCAGGGCTGAAGTTGATAAGGACATGGCCTTGAAGCCGTGATGAAAAAGGGATTCAGGACCTTTGACGCCGACAAGATCGGCTGGCAACCCTCGGTTGTACTGGGGCGCCACCAGAAGCATCACCTGACGGTCGGACATATCGGCAACCGAGGCCAACGCAGCCTTGAGCGCATCCATGGCAAAGGCCATATGTCCGCCGTAGAAATTGCCGCTCATCAGCGGCAATCCCGTTTCGGGATCGAAAATCGGATTGTCGTTGGAGCTGTTTGCCTCTATAATTACCCATTCCGAAATCCAGCGCAGGGCATCGTCGAGAACACCGGCAATCTGGGGGGTGCAGCGTACTGAATAGGGGTCCTGCAGACTGTCGGGGGAATCATCCTCCAGATCGGACAGGGCTGCTTTCGTCTCCAGGAGTTGCGCCATCTTCTCCGCAACCCGGATTTGTCCCGGAAAGGATTTGGCTTTTCCGATTTCCGGATGAAAATGATGTGCCTTTCCTTTCAGGGCATGAACCGTCAAGGCCGAAGCGCAAATTGCGGCATCCAGGATTCGAGCGGCCCGCTCCACGGCCGTAACGGCAATTCCGGTCATCACGGATGTGCCGTTCATCATGGATAGGTGTTCTTTCATCTGGAATGCATAGGGGTAAAGCTTCGTCTTTTCGAGTGCTTCCGAAGCCGGCATTCGCCGGCCGCGGTAGAAAACTTCCCGATCCCCGGCCAGAGTGGCGGCAATGTAAGACATGGGAGTCAGATCACCGGAGGCCCCAACAGACCCCTCGGAAGGGACGACAGGTGTAATACCCTTTCTCAGAAAGGCAGCGAGCTGCTCCAACAAGGAAAGGGACACCCCCGAATATCCCCGGGCAAGGCAAAGCAGACGGCAGACCATGGCGGCACGGGTTTCCTCAATCCCTAGCGGCTCACCAGTGCCACAACCGTGAAAATTCAACGGGCTTGCACCGTTCTTCTTTTTTGCTTCCTCTTTTGGCAGGCGCTTGCCGCAGGATTTGCCATACCCCGTCGTTACCCCATAGACGGGAATATTTCTGTTTACCGCTTCAGCCAGCATAACTCGGGATCGTTCCATCCGATCGATAAAAGCTCGCTCTTTGCTGATGTAAACCTTTTTAACATTTCTGGACACGGCGACAATCTCTTCGAGACTTACATTTTGTCCGCCGATGGTCAATGTTTGCTGCTTTTTTTCCATTATACCGACTCCATTCTTTTCGATTATGATATTTTAATACCCAACCGCTTCCATCGCCAATTCGAAAAATCGAGGGTTTCATGGCTGCCGGGTTTGAGCCCAACTTATTGTCGACACCTTTAATATGTGTTAACCACAAAAGAAGCAATATAGAAACAAAGAAACATCTAAACTAATGGCTAATTACAACTGACTGTAAAATTCGGAGGAAAACAGGATGAAATCTTATAGAAAAGAACTCTGGTTCAATGTTCCTGCAAGAAGAGGTTTTATCAACATTACCGATCAGGTGGATCAATGCCTCAAGGAAAGCGGTGTATCCGAAGGTCTGATACTCGTCAACGCCATGCATATAACGGCTTCCGTCTTCATCAACGATGATGAACCGGGTCTGCATATGGATTATGAAGAGTGGTTGGAGAAGCTCGCCCCCCATGAACCGGTCTCAGGATATCGGCATAACCGGACAGGCGAAGACAACGGCGACGCCCATTTGAAGAGACAAGTCATGGGCAGAGAGGTCGTAGTGGCTATTACGAAGGGTAGACTTGATTTCGGCCCTTGGGAACAGATCTTTTACGGCGAATTTGACGGCCGCAGAAGAAAAAGAGTCCTGGTGAAGATTATCGGGGAATAACTTTTCGTGGAAGTCGATTCACAACAATGACTCCCATCAGTTTCGCTACTCCGCAAGTACGCAAGATCAAAGTTGGAGATTTTAATTTAGGATGAATTTCGGAGTGTCTTATTGAATACCGATTGAAGAATGTGTTAAGAGTTACCCCAATCAGATTCAACTATCATCAAATTCTATTATAAATGAATAATCAGGTGAATATGGATAAGAAGCAAAGCAGGATCGGTTTGCATTTTTACAATTTCTTTGCCTGCATGGTGATGACGCCACTTTTGATATGCGGGTGCAGTCAGGGATTTCTGGCCGGGTCAACTTTCAAAGAGGCGAATGATTTTTTCAGTCAGGGAAACTACCAGACATCACTGCGCATATATGAACAGATTATTGGAGAATATCCGGCGGCGGGAGACAAAGCCCTTTTCGAGATGGGGGTTATTTATTCTTATCCTGACAATGAGCAAAAAGATTATCAGAAATCGCTGGAATGTTTTCAGAGACTCCTGAAGGATTACCCGGACAGTCAGTACAGGCAGAACAGTGCGGAGATGATATCCTATCTCAATAATGTCTCTATAAGAGATAAGAGGATTTTTACACAGCAAAAACAGATTGTAAGCCTCGAACAAGAGCTTAAATGCAAGACAAACGAGATTATTACACTGCAAAAAAAGATAGAAGAACTCGAAAAAGAGCTTTTTGCAACCCGGAAGGGACCGGTAAATAAGATTCTGATTGAAAAGAAAGAGCGGAGATTAACTTTGATTTCAAAGGACAAGGTGCTCAAGAGTTACAAGATTGCCCTAGGGGGAAACCCGAATGGACCTAAAGAAAAGCTTGGCGATAACAAAACCCCGGAGGGGACCTACATAATCGATTCAAAAATAAGGGATTCCCGTTATCACCTATCTCTTCATATTTCATATCCAAATGAGAAAGACAAGAGAAGGGCAAAAGAACTGGGCGTTTCTCCCGGTGGAGACATCATGATCCACGGCCTTAAGAATGGTTTCTCCTGGATTGGCGATCTTCACAGAGATTATGACTGGACAAAAGGTTGTATTGCCGTCACGGACGAAGAGATAGAGGAAATTGCCAGGTTAGTGCCGAACGGTACGATCGTCGAGATTAAGCCATAAACAGGGGATTTTATTTGACATATGCACCGCATCACTAACCAGCTGATCTCTAACAATCGGATCTTAATTATACTGCTCATTTTACTTATCCTGTATCTCCAGGGATGTGCCGTATTGAAGAATATTCCGGGGAGATCCTTTTCCTTTCAAGGCGTTCCGGACGAAAAGATCGAAAGAAATGAGTTTTCGGTTGCGAAGGATAATGACGTCATTGGCCGGTTGGCATTAATCCGGCTTGAAGAGGGGGATACGCTGCCGGATATTGCAAGACACTTCAGCTTGGGGATCAATGAAATCAGCGCAGCCAATCCAGGAGTGGATATATGGGCGCCTAAGGCCGGACAGCGTATCATGTTGCCTCTTAGCTTTATCCTGCCGGACTCCCCCAGAAAAGGCCTCGTGATCAATCTGGCCGCCATGAGGCTTTTCCAATTTAAAGGAGATGGCAAATCGCAGGTGGTATCGACCTACCCGGTCGGTATCGGCTCCGAAGAACGACCTTCACCTACAGGTCAGATGTATGTCCAGCGCAAGATGATCCGGCCTACCTGGCATGTGCCAGCCTCGATTGCAGAGGACCATCGAAAGAAAGGAGACCCTCTGCCCGCTGCAGTACCACCCGGAATTAACAATCCCCTGGGGGAATACGCGTTATACTTAAGCAAGTCTACTTATTTGATCCATGGCACCAATAAACCGGCCAGCATCGGGCTCAATGCCACCAACGGCTGCATAAGGCTTTATCCGGAAAGCGTGAAGAGGCTTTACGGCGACACTCCGGTTAATACGCCCGTACGCATCGTTAAACAGCCGTATCTCATAGGTAAACGCAATGGCGTGGTTTACCTGGAGGTTCATGCGCCCGGGGAAGATTCCGATGCTGTCGAGCTTGAGAAGATATATTTAAAATTGATAAATATTCAAAAAAAATCGGATCGGAAGGTTGACTGGAAAAAAGTCAAACAAGTAGTGGCCGAGGCCCGGGGGATCCCGGTTCCCATATTCGAGATCAACGAAGGAAGCGGGATAGGAACTGAAAAAATCATAGAAGTCAGGCGACCGGACCGATTTTACGGCAGGCCGGAAATACCGGAGCTGAAAGACGGTGCGTGGTATGTTTTAGCCGCCGACCTCCGTGACAAGATGGAAGCTGTGAGGATGGCCGCTATTATCAACCACCAGGGTCCGCCAATCCCGGCAAGGGTTTTGTCGAAGAGCGACAGCTATCGTGTTATCGCCGGCCCTTTCAGTGACGCGAGCAAGGCCAGGGAGGTCGCCAAACGCTTGAAAATCGATTTGGAAATAGAGGGGATATTGATCGAACCTGATCTGAAGAAATAATCGATCCCACTTTCCACTCACATCAACAGGATAATTATGGTAAGATGAAAGCCCTCGCCGGCTTAACAGTCACTTTTATCAAGAGGGGAAAATCAAAATAAACATAAGGGAGGTGATTAGAGAATGAAGAAAGGCCTTTGGTTGATTTCAATAATTTTTGTTTTCTCCATGACTTTTATGGGTTGTGCGACAAAGGGCGACCTCGAGAAAATGCAGGCGCAGGATCAGCAGATGAATATGAAGATCGATGAGGCATTAAAGTCGGCACAAAATGCCAATGAGGCAGCTGCCCGCGCAGAAGAGAGAGCGAAGATCGCAGAAGAAAAGGCGAAGGTTGCTGAGGAAAAGGCGGCAAAGTCTGACGCCGCTTTCAAGAGATCGATGAAGAAGTAAGTTAATTTCGTAGGAAATACCTTTAGGGTTCCAGGAAAAGTGGCGGCAAGGTTTCAAAACCCTGCCGCCACTTTTGTTTGTACAATTCAAAATTGTCCAGACATTCAAGATGCAGTGAAAATAATTTCGGTTAAGATCACTGCCGTCCAAATTAGGTGAGATGTCGGATTTCGAGGTTTGAAATCATTACCAATTTGGACGCCTTTTTG
>MVQR01000061.1 GCA_002067815.1 Syntrophus sp. PtaB.Bin001
ACAGTGCTTCCAGGTCAGGGCGAGGAGTGAGGAACTTGGGGACGCCATATTTTACGAAATGTTCGAAGCCCTTTTCGGCAAAGATAATCGTCAATTAGAATTGCGCTCGGATTTCCGGTATGACATTACCGTTTCTGAACTTGAAAGAGAAGAAGCGGAGGAGACTTTATCGGGTGGTGAGGATTTTAGGGTGACAACACACATCGAATACAGCAAAGTCTTTCGAAATCCTGTTTTTCTCATAGGATGCGCCGGAAACAACGAGCAGCTGTCCGCGTTTTTCGAAGATCCGCTTTGCGAATATCGATGGCTTCTTCAGGATGGTGAATCTTTGATAAGTGATCGAGATTTCAAAATAAGGCGGGTGCGGATTGATCAAGAGGATGTTCCTGTCGTAAGAAAGGAAAATACGGACCGCGGTTATGAAGTCTGGTGCGGCGGTGATTATCTCAGAAAAAAACTCAACAGTCAGGTGAGGGTTGAGCTGGAAATCGTCACCCGCACGGCACGGATTAACAGGTTTTTCCCTGTTTATCTCGTTTATCCGACTCGTGGATTGGATATTGCCTTTTATTACGAGGGAACGCCCATTTCTTCCGTTCGGGAAATCAGTTTTTTTGCCGGTAAACATCCATATCCCGAGATTCACAGAGAACCTGGGCGTTCCGTTCACATCAGGATCAGGGATGATGAATGGGTATTCCCAAACAGTGGGGTTGCGTTCCTGTGGGATTATAGCCCGTCAAAATGCACTAAATGCTCATAAAAATTGTAAAGGCCGATGATGTAAAACGCTTAAGAAAAGTGAGACTGGAAATTAAATCTTTCCAGAGATGAAGAGGGACGGGATTATGAAAAAGAAAACGGTGGGGTTATTTTTTGGCGGCTTGAGTAATGAGGCCGAGATTTCAATAATTTCGGCAAAAAATATTATTAAGGCATTTGACTATAAAAAATACAATCTGGTTCTGGTTTACTGGCACAAGAATAATCAATTTTATATCTTGGAAAACGCAGAAGAAATATCTGATATTTCAAGCAAAAATGAAATCAATGCACGAGATTTCTTGAAGTTCTTTGATGTTGCTTTCCCGATAACTCACGGAAAATATGGAGAAGACGGCGCTTTGCAGGGGCTTCTGGAAATGCAGAAGGTGCCATATTGCGGTTGCCGGGTTTTGAGTTCAAGTTTATGTATGGATAAAGCCGTCTTTAAAATATTTTTAGCCGGGCACAAAATAAATCAGGTAAATTTTGACTTTATCGATCTGCGAGGCAAGAAACAAAGCGATGTTGAGAACTGGATGGAAAAGATAAGAAATAAATTTGAATTGCCGGTTTATATCAAGCCTTCAAATTCAGGTTCTTCCGTTGGTATCAATAAGGTTACTGATTTTAAGAATCTGAAAAAAGCCGTACGGGAAGCCGCCCGGCATGATGATAAGATTGTAGCGGAACAAGGCCTAATAAATCCCAGAGAAATTGAAGTGGCCGTGCTCGGCAATGACGAATTGATCATATCCGAGCCGGGAGAACTTGTACTGGATGGCGCCTTTTATGATTTTGATGAGAAATATAAGAAAAACAGGACCCGAGTTGCCGTCCCAGCAAATCTTGAAGCGGATGAGAAAGATGAAATTAAGCAATTGACGGAAAAAGTCTATCATCTTTGTGATTGCAGAGGCTTTGCCCGGGTGGACTTTATGGTAAGTGACGGCAATGTATATTTGAATGAAATCAACACACTGCCCGGTTTTACTGATATTTCCATGTTTCCGATGTTGATGAAAAATGTGGGCATCAGTTATAAAAACCTGATAAACAGAATCATAAAATTGGCAAATTAAAATCAATTCGTTAATTTGTATTTTTGCAGAGGTAATGCTCAAATTTCAGTCAAGCATACCTAACGTGGAAAACCGGATAAAATTAACCTTTAATTCAAGCCATTACCGTATTGACAACTTGAAAATTATGCTTATAATTTTTACAAATTTTCAAGTAGCTTCAGGGAGTTGAGGGATATCATGGGAGAACGATATTTCAATCCGTCTCAGATGTCTCTGGCAAAAGCCGCTTTTGACCATGCGGAAAAGCTCGTATCGAATTATTATCGCTTTGGGCTGTCGGCGTTTCGGGCGTACCGTTACGATATCCGAACGCTGGCTGAATTGGAAACCCACGAAATCCAGGAAGGGGCCTTCGCCCATCTATGCCGGTATCGGTATGAGAAAAAGGGCTCTCCGAGTGACTCGTGCTTTTTTCATTTTTACCGCGTTTGCCTTCAGGACAACAGAATTCTGGATGCAGTGGAGCGGGCAAACTCCTTTATTAAGTTCGCCCCCCTTATGCTTTACATCGCGGCGCATGAATTGGTTCATGTGATTCGTTTCGATGGGGGACTTTTCGATTTTGAAGCGCCCCAGGATGAAAAGAGCCGGGAAGAAGAAATAGTTCACGGCATCACAAGACAGATAATGCAGCCGGTGATGCATCATGATCTGAACCTTGTCCTGGAGTGTTTCAGCAATCAATACAAAATTGGGGATTTATACCATTAAGAAATAGATGGAGGTTTTAAGGTATGCCGATTTATGAGTACAAATGCCGGAAGTGCGGAAGGGAGTTCGAAGTCTTTCAGAAGATAACCGAAGCGCCGGTGCAGCAGTGCCAATACTGCCAGGGAAGTGTGGAGAAAATGATTTCTCTTTCTTCCTTTCATCTGACCGGTTCGGGATGGTATGTAACTGATTACGGTGGAAAGAAATCCTGTGCTGTGGAGTCAAGGCAGAAAGAGGCGACCAGTTCTTCCAGTGATACACCGACATGCGGTGGCGGCGATTCATCCTGCTGTGCCGGGTGCAAGGCCGCCGAGTAAAAAGAACGGCATCGGAAAAAACTGTTTAAAACCCTGCTAGTTATTCATTATATTTTATGGAATACGGCAGGGTTTTTCTATTCTACGACAATCCTTCCGGGTGGGGAGGTAACGACTTCGCCGATAATGGCCGCTTCGGTTATGCCTGCGTCATGCAGGCGGGCGAGGCAGGTTGCACCTTGGTCGGAGGCCAGCGCAAAGAGCAACCCTCCGGAGGTTTGCGGATCAAAAAGAATATCTGACCGCCATTCCGGACAGCCGGGACTGATATCAATCAAAGGCATCCGAAAGTCCTTGTTTCGATAAAGTCCCGCGGGGAGAACACCCATTTCAGCCAGCCCACGGATTTTTGGGAAAAAGGGGACCTTGTCGGAGAAAACTCGGATGCCGATATCGCGTCTTTCGATCATTTCTGCAGCATGACCCAGGAGCCCGAACCCTGTGATATCTGTACAGGCGTGAACAGACGGGGTGGTCTGGACGATCTCCCCTGCTATTTTATTCAGAGTTGCCATACATGCCACCGATTGGTCAACCAGTGAAGGGTCGGCTATTCCCGCCTTGATGGCCGTGCTGACAATTCCTGTTCCTAGGGCTTTCGTCAGGATGAGCAGATCGCCGGGCAAGGCTCCTGAATTGAGAAGAACTTTTTCGGGATGAACTATGCCGGTCACGGAAATGCCGTATTTCAGCTCCGGGTCTTCTACGCTGTGTCCACCCACTAGCAGCACTCCCGCCTCATGCATTTTATCCAGACCCCCGAGAAGAATCTGCCTGAGGATTGAGATATCCATAGTCTTGAGAGGAAAGCAGACAATGTTCATGGCTGTCAGTGGTTTGCCACCCATGGCATACACGTCGCTCAAGGCATTGGTCACTGCAATTTGGCCATAGGTATAGGGATCATCCACGATGGGTGTGAAAAAATCCAATGTCTGGATGATGGCCAGATCTTCCCGGAGTTTGTAAACTCCTGCATCTTCCGAATGTTCCATCCCGACAATCAGGTTGGGATCGGAGATAAGAGGAAAATCACACAAGGCATCTTGCAGGTCTCCCGGACCGATTTTGCAGGCTCAACCGGCTCCCGAAACGGTTTCGGTCAAGCGCGGTTTTGAGGAATCTTCCATCAAAAAAGCTCCTTTGCTGAACTTAACAATTTAAAGCTCATTCCTTCGTCCGAATCGACGGCTGCTTGGCGACGGACGGCATGAGTTGAACTGCAAGGAATTATAGGATAAATAATAAGGGAAGTCAAATTTCATTCAGAGGAGCCGATGGGATTGATTATTGTTACCCGTTATGATAGCAAATAAAATTATGGCATACGAAAATTTTAAAAACATTACAATTCAGCAGCTTGAAACTTTAGTCGCTCTTGTTGAAGAACGAAGCTTCAGCCGGGCTTCACGAAAGGTCTTTCTTACCCAGCCTTCCTTGACGAAACATATCAAAAACATGGAAGATATCTTAAACGTCCGCCTGGTAAACCGTGAAAGAGCCGGTGTTACCTTGACTGCGGAAGGAAAGATTCTTTACGACTATGCCCGGAAATTGCTGCATCTGAGAGAAGAGGCAGGGGAGAGGCTTGTCCGGATACAGAATGATACTGCCGGAGTGATCGACGTACAGGCAAGTACGATTCCCGCAACTTACATACTACCCCGTGTTCTTGGCGATTTCAGTAATCTTCATCCTGATATTCGGATCAATGTCCAGATGGCGGACAGTGAAGAGTCTATGGATGCGATCATTAATCAACGTTCGGAAATCGGCATAATCGGGAAAAAACCACTGAATCAGAAACTGCATTCGGAAATCCTTTGGGAAGACCGTCTGGTTCTTGCCGTTCCTAAAGGACATCATCTGGCAGGCCGGGATATGGTTTCCTGGGCGGAACTTCTGGATGAACCCTTTGTCATCCGGGAAAAGGGATCGGCCACGCGGGAGGTTTTCGAGCACTATCTTCGGAATATGTTCAATTGGACGCTTTCGCGACTGCGTGTCGTGGTGGAACTGGGCAGCTCGGAGGCTGTCAAGGAAGCGGTAATTGCAGGATTGGGAATCTCCATGATTTCCATCCACGCCGTGGAACGGGAACTTAGATCCGGACTTTTGTGCGAAGTTCCCGTGGAGAATTGTCGCATAGAGCGCTCTTTTTATCTGATTCACCGCCGCCACTTCGCTTTAATGCGTCACCACCAGATTTTCCTTGATTTTATCCGAAGTCATAAAATTAATAGTGGAAAGCCCTTTGCTGAATGAAAATCACCTACAGGAAAAAGAATTGATGCCTGGTTTTACCAAAATGAGAGAAAAGCTTTTTTATTACAGTACTAACCGTTATCTGAATCAGCAGAAGGGAGGAAAACCCCATGATAATGTTTCTTTCCGGGAAGCGCTGCTTATGGGACAGGCGCCGGACGAGGGACTGTTCATGCCGGAGACAATTCCCCAGTTATCTCTTAATGATATACTGAAACTGAAAGGAAGGCCCTATCCTGATGCCGCCTTACTGGTTGCGGAGGCCTATCTTGGTGCGGACCTGCCATTGGAAACACTGAAGTCGGTCATCGAGTCTTCTTATAATTATGAAGTTCCCCTGGAAAAGGTCGTTGATCGTCGATACATCCTTCGCCTTGACCGGGGACCGACGGCATCATTCAAGGATTTTGCCGCCCGGATGATGGCCCGCCTGATGAGTCATTTCCGCGATCCCGGGAAACGTTTGAATGTTCTGGTGGCCACCTCCGGCGACACGGGAAGCGCCGTAGGGGAAGCTTTTAAAGGGGTTCCCGGTATTGATGTTTATATCCTGTATCCCCGGGACGAGGTCAGCGGTAGGCAGAAGAAGCAGTTGGATACTATCGGCGGCAATGTACGTACACTTTCCGTGGAAGGCAAGTTTGATGACTGCCAAAATCTTGTAAAACAGGCTTTTGCCGATGCTTCCCTGTCAGGTTTGAACCTGACTTCCGCCAATTCGATCAATTTCGGCCGGATTCTCCCTCAGATGATTTATTATGTATATGCCTATGCCCAGCTTGCCGAGTGGGGAGAAGAAATTGTATTTTCCGTGCCGTCTGGTAACTTCGGCGATGCCCTGGGATGTGAATATGCCCGGCGTATGGGGTTGCCCGTTGCCCGACTGGTGATGCCCACCAACGAGAACGACGAGTTTCCCCGCTTTTTGGAAACCGGTCTTTACGAAAAAATTGCGCCTTCGCGGGCCTGTCTGTCAAATGCAATGAATGTAGGACATCCCAGCAATCTGGCCCGGTTCTTTGATCTGTACGGAGGAACCGTCGATCGAACCGGCGTTGTGCACAAGATGCCCGATCTGGAAGCCATGAGGAAACACATCTTTTCCGTAGCCGTTTCCGATGAGGAAACCCGTCAGACTATACGTCGGGTTTACGATCAATACGGTCTGCTTCTGGAACCTCACGGGGCGGTTGGTTGGCGAGGGCTTGAACAATATCTTGCTCAGTCCGGTGAGACATCGCTCTGCGTATCCCTTGAAACTGCGCATCCGGCGAAGTTTCCCGAAGAAATCGAGTCGCTGCTGGGAATCATACCCGAGTTGCCTGCAAGCATGCGGGACATCGATCTGCGGTCCGGAGAACCTCTGTTGATGACCGCCGACTATGAGAGCTTCCGCCGGTTTCTGATCACGACTCTGAAAGCCATTGACTAAAGGGCTTCTCTTTTATCCGCCTTTTTCAAACTGTGATTTTTCCGCCCCGCAGACGGGACAGGTCCAGTCGTCGGGAAGTTCTTCAAAAGCCGTTCCCTTGGGAACACCGGATTCCGGATCTCCCTGTTGCGGGTCATAAACATAACCGCAGATAGAGCATGTGTATTTTTCCATTATTCCTCCTTTTTCCGGCACGCTTGCAGGTTGTTGCTTGAGCGCTGGTTTCTCTTCCGTAAATGTCGGGGCGTTTTTCGGAGACTTTCCACCTTTTATTTCGTGGTAGTAGGCGTAGGTCATAGGTTCGTTGTCACTTAAAATCTCGCAGTTGACGATCCTGCCTATAAACAGGGTGTGGGTGCCGCAATCCTTTTCGTCGATCACCTCCACTTCCATATAGGCCACTGTATGATCCAGAACAATGGGGACATCCAGAACACCCATTTTGAACGATATATCGGCGAACTTGTTGACTTCACGGCCGGATTTGAAACCGAAAAGCCCGATAAGGGTCATCGGGGCAGTTTGAGCGAGAATGGAAACGGTGAATTTCCGGCTGGCTGAAATGAATTCATGGGTGAGATTGTTTTTATTGATGCTTGCCACAAACGTCGGTGGGTCGGATGTTGCCTGAAAAACGGAATTGGCAATCTGACCATTGAATTGATTATCCTTCAGGGAGGATACAATATACACGCCATAGCTCATTTTGAAAAATGCCGCTTTGTTCATAATCCGGCTCCTTGAAATAGAGAATCACGAAATGTTGAATAAAATTTTTTTCGTTATGATCGGTTTTTCAATTCCGGGAACAACAGGATTGCAAGAATTCCTTGCATGGCATCTTAACCAGTGTAATTAACTTAACTCAAACCTTTTCCATAATCCAGTCATTATAAATAATACATCTGCCTGAAAGCGATATATTTTCAGTTCAATAGACCGTTCCTCAATGAAATAGGGTAATAACGTCTTTAAAAGCATCGTAAATGACAAGGCTGAAACAGTATGTCCAAAAGCCTGATTGACATAAGACCCGTTCTCATGTAATCGGACGCATTGAGAAACAGTCGGAACAATTTATTATAACATTTGATAAAGAATACGGATTTTAACAGAATATTTTCCGAGTGAAAATTTGGAGATGCTGTGGATTTCAGTTTTTAAAACAGGGGTTAGGCATGGAAGAACTGATTCAGGAACTAAGAAACAAGATAGTGGAAACATTGAATCTTATGGATGTAGCTCCGGAGGACATCCCTCTGGACGGTCCTCTTATCGGCAGTGAGCTTGGTCTTGATTCCATCGATGTTCTGGAACTTGTCATGATGCTGGAAAGGGATTACGGCGTGATTGTGGACAGCAAGGAACTGGGCATGAAAGTTTTTGCATCATTGAGGGATTTGGCCCGATATGTTCTGGAAAACCGTGTGGAGACCGGAGTTTGAGGCAGGAGCGGATATTTGTTGCCGGAATGGGGATGATCAGTCCTTTGGGAGACAATGTATCGGCCACCCTGAAGGCTCTTTATCATTCTGATTCCGGTTTGGGTGTGCTTACCCGCTTTACGGCGCCTTATCTCTTCCCTGTAGGAGAAGTTAAAACCGGATTGCCGCCGGACGAAACGATTCCCAGGACCCATCAATTCGCTTTGGCTGCCGCACTTGAAGCGGTTAAGGGTCAGTCCGAGCCGCCGGAAAGTATCATAATCGGAGTAACAACAGGCGGAATGCCGTTGACGGAGGAACAACTCCGGAGGGATGTGAAGAATCCTGCGGCTTACCGTTATCATGTCACTTCATCCATTCCAGAATACATAGCAAAAAAGCTGGATTGCCGGGGGCCGGTATGGACTGTTTCCACTGCCTGTTCATCCGGAGCTGTTGCCCTGGCCCTGGGACTGGAACTTTTACGCAGTGGACGATTCCGGCGGGTTCTTGCGGGCGGTGTCGATGCCCTGTGCCGGCTTACCTATCACGGATTCCACGCCCTTCAACTTCTTGATTCCCGGGGACCGCATCCCTTCGATTTTTATCGAAAAGGATTGTCGCTGTCAGAAGGTGCAGCAATGCTTCTTCTGGTCTCCGCCGAACATGCTCCTGCGGAGGCATTGGCAGAACTGGCAGGTGCCGGATTGTCCTGCGATGCCTGGCATCCCACCGCTCCGCATCCGGAAGGTTCCGGGGCACTGAAAGCCATGGATAATGCCTTGAGGGATGCCGGTGTTTTGCCGACTGAAGTTGATCACATCAACCTGCATGGGACGGCAACGCCCGACAACGATATCGCCGAAGCGCGGGCCATCAGACAGCTGTTCGGGGAAGATGTGCCGCCGGTTGCTTCCGTCAAGGGAGCATTGGGACATCCCCTGGCAGCCGCAGGCGCTTTTGAAGCTGTAATTTCCGTGGGGACTCTGTTGTCGGGAAAAATCCCCCCGACATTGGGGTTTGAAACTCCCGATCCGGCGTTGAATATCCAACCGACTTCAAAAGCCATTGACGCCGAGGTAAAGACCGTTTTATCCAATTCTTTCGGTTTCGGGGGAAACAACGCCGCTTTGGTCTTGCGTCGTTGTGAATTCCCGGGGCAACATCGGGAAAAGAAGGATATGCCTTTTTTTGCGGTTCTGGGAGAGTCCTGCCTTACCGGCGCCGGGGAACTGGCGGAGACACTTGTGGCTCTGGAGGAAGGCAAATCATGCCAAGGGCAATTGGAGACTGCGATGCTTTCGCTGTCTTTGGATTCCCGTACCGTCCGCCGCCTCAAAAGGCTGTCCCGCATGGCTTTGACCCTGGCATCGTCGGCCTGTCCCGACCAAACTTCAGGCAACCGTCCCGACTCCGTATTCTTCGGATCAGGTTGGGGAACCCTTTCGGAAACCCATGATTTTCTCGCTCGTCTTTTTGAAACGGGGGATCGTTTTTCCAGCCCGGCCGATTTTATCGGATCAGTTCACAATGCGCCGGCAGGGCAAGTGGGAATTGAATTTAAAGCCACCGGCCCGAATGTGACCATGACGGGAGGCGAAGCGACCTTCGAGCAAGCACTGGCTGGCGCCTCTCTGTTGGCTGGGGAAGATGCGTTGCTGGTTATGGGAGCGGACGAATATCATCCTGATTTGTCGCCTCTTTTTGATCTCTCGGCGGTTATGAGTATTCCATCGGATGGAGGAGGCGCTCTCTGGCTGAAAAGGACCGATGCCGGAGAAGGGTTGCGAATACGGGCGGCATTTCATGGCTCAGGAAAGCGAAATGGACATGTAGTGGATGAACTGGCAGACGTCCTGAGTGCGGAAGCACCGCTTGCCCATCGTTTTGCCGCCGTTATGGCCGGTCTTCCCGCCGCTCAGTACCGGGAAAGCAGGCAGCGCCTGGATAGATTTCTTGCTCTTACCGGATTTTACGGTCCGGTAATTGATTACCGAAGGTGGATTGGGGAA